>JBEEGX010000225.1:0-3158 GCA_041167105.1 Verrucomicrobiota bacterium | reverse complement strand
AGGAAGTAGTGAAGAAGAGTCCGGCGGAGGAAGCGGGATTGCAGAAAGGCGACGTGGTGGTGGCGGTGAATGGTCAGCCGGCGAAAAGCACGCTCACGATTTCCGATTTCGTCCGGCAAAACGCCGGCCGTGAAATGAAGATGTCGATCTTGCGCGGCGATAAAAAATTTGATGTGACGGTCACGCCGCAAATTCCGGAAGGCGACAGAATCCCGCGCATCGGTTTAATCTGGGCCGACCAATTCGGAATTATTCCCGACGAGTACGGCAAGAGCGCGCTGCGACATCCGGCGCCGGGAGAACAAATCCGGCAAAGCATGTTGTCGATCGTGAACACGGTCGGCGCGGTCGCGTCATCGAAATCCGATGTGAAGCTGCAACACATGAGCGGACCGATCATGATGATGCAGGTGTTTTATCGAATGTTCGCGAGCCACGAAGGCTGGCGCATGGCGCTTTGGTTTAGCGTGGTGCTGAATGTGAATCTCGCGCTGTTGAATCTGCTGCCGATTCCCGTACTCGATGGCGGACATATTTTGCTCGCGCTCATTGAAACAGTGCGGCGACGTCCGGTGAACATGCGCGTGCTCGAAGTCGTGCAGACGGCGTGCGCGGTCTTGATCATCGGGTTCATGGTTTATATCGCGTTCTTCGATGTGCAGGACCTGCCGTTTTTCGGTGGGAAACGCGATACACCGAAGTTTTTGCCGAAGGCGACCCCGGCGAAATCGGATCAGTAGGCGCGTTGCGCGAGGCGCCGCGCACCGTAGACTTTTGCTCTCGTGAAATACTGCGCGGATCCATTGCGGTATCAGCGTCGCGCGACGCGCGAAGTGCGCGTGGGAAATGTGGGCGTCGGCGGCGACAATCCGATTCGTGTTCAATCGATGATCACGTGCGACACGATGGACACGGAGATGTCGATCTTGCAGACGATGGAGTTGGCGAAAGTGGGTTGCGAGATTGTGCGGATCACCGCGCCGACGGTGAAGGACTCCGCGAATCTGCAAAACATCGTCAAAGGTTTGCGCGCGCGGGGCTGCGATGTGCCGATCGTTGCCGACATCCATTTCAAACCGGAAGCGGCGATGGAAGCGGCGAAGTGGGTGGACAAGGTGCGGATCAATCCCGGGAATTACGCGGACTCGAAAAAGTTTTTGATTCGCGAATACAGCGATGAGCAATACACGGCGGAGTTGAATCGAATCCGCGAGCGGTTCACTCCACTTGTCGATCTTAGCAAGCAACGCGGGATCGCGATGCGCATCGGAACGAATCACGGCTCGCTCAGCGATCGCATTCTAAATAGATACGGCGATACGCCGCTCGGGATGGTGGAGAGCGCGCTCGAATTCGCGCGCATTGCGCGCGAGCGCGATTATCACGCGCTGATCTTCTCGATGAAGTCGAGCAATCCGAAGGTCATGATCGCGGCGTATCGAGTTTTGGTTGCGCGGTTGAATGAGCTCGGGCCGGACTGGAATTATCCGGTGCATCTCGGCGTGACCGAAGCGGGCGAAGGTGAAGACGCGCGGATCAAGAGCGCGATCGGGATCGGGTCGTTGCTGATGGATGGAATAGGGGACACGATTCGCGTTTCGCTGACGGAGGACAGTCCACATGAGATTCCGGTGGCGCGCGCACTTGTCGATCTCGCGACGAGAGCAGCCGACACGGCTGCCACTACAGAAGAAGGCGTCGAGCTTTCGTTCGATCCGTTTTCGTATCAACGCCGCGCGACGGAAAAGATCGAGCGCGAAGGCGTGCATGTCGGCGGCGAGGAGTTGGTGCGCGTGGTCGTTAGGCAGGCGACCTTCGAGAAGATCGCGCACAAAGTGGACAAGATGGGCGATTACAAGCCGGAGATTGTTTACGAGCGCGCGCGCATCGCCGAAGTCGATCCGCGCGATGACGCGGCGATTGCAAAAGTAAATGCCGAACGCGAGCCGCAGTTGGTGACTGTGAAGGATGATGTCGATCTTGCGATGATCGCGGCATTTCGATTATTGAGCGCGAAGTTGCAGGCGCGGCATCCGATTTTGTTGAAGGACAAGTTGTCGGTGCAAGATCGAGATGAAGATTTCCTGAATACGTTGCTGGTGGCGGCGACGAATATTGGGTCGCTGCTTTGCGACGGGATTGGCGATGCGGTTATCGTGCAGGGCGAAGACGCGCCGGGGCAATCGTTGCGCCTCGCCTATAATATATTGCAGGCGGCGGGGACGCGTATTTTCAAAACCGATTACGTGGCATGTCCCTCGTGCGGGCGGACGTTGTTCGATCTGCAATCGACGACGGCGAAGATCAAGGCGGCGACATTGCATTTGAAGGGGGTAAAGATAGCGATCATGGGCTGCATCGTGAATGGGCCGGGTGAAATGGCGGATGCAGATTTTGGTTATGTGGGCGGCGCGCCGGGCAAAATAAATTTGTACGTAGGGAAGACCGCGGTGAAGTTTAACATCCCAGAAAGAGAAGCGGTCGAGCGGTTGCAGGATCTAATTCGCGAACACGGCAAATGGGTTGAGCCGGTGCCGACAGAGGCGGCGGTTATGGCCTAACGAATGGCGGGACGGCGAATTTGGTTTGTGACTTCGGAGTATTTCGCGTAACTACGCGTCTAACTGGGTGTTAAATTAATGCGGCAAGGCAGCCGCGAACGAAATCTAGAAACAGGAGCAGGAACAGTTATGAAAAAATTCGTTTCAATGATGGCAGCTTTAGTTTGCCTCGGCAGTGCAGTCGCCCCGAATGCGAACGGGTTGTCGTTCTCGATCGGAATAAATGATCAGCCGTATTATGTTCACGGACCCGGCTATTGGGCTGGGCGTGTGTATTACGTGTGGGTGCCGGGCCACCATGCCTGGCGCCGTGGTCATCGGGTATGGGTTCACGGGCATTACGCACCAAGGTAGCGCACTAACGAATGCATCAACTAAACGCGATTGTCGATCTTCGCACGCTTGCACTTAGCTGATCGCAATTCGAGAAGGCTCGTTCGGCCGATGCGCGTAATTTGAAGGCGCATCGGCCTTTTGTTTTTTAACGATCAAGAATGACGTTGCGATTCGTTAGAATTCGTCCTCGCCTGCCGAAGGACGGACGTGACATGACAGAAGTGTCATTTTTACAACCTTGACGTATTTCATCCCGACTGG
>JBEEGX010000224.1:0-10264 GCA_041167105.1 Verrucomicrobiota bacterium | reverse complement strand
AAGATTGGTTCTGGGTGCATAATCGCTGGAAAACTCCGGCGCCGCGTTTCCTTCTCACGCGCTACAAACGCGGCATCCATGTGCCGCCGCACATCGCGCCGAAAGATCTGAAGCCGTTTCGCATTTTGATTCGCGCAACGAATTGGCTGGGCGACGCGGTCATGAGCGCGCCGACCGTTCGCGCGATCAAGCGCGGCCGGCCCGATGCGCACGTCACCGTGCTTTCTCCTGAAAAACTTGCGCCGCTTTGGAAATTGATTCCGGAAGTGGATGCGGTCCTCTCTTTGCCTAACAAATCGCTCTTCGGCGCTGTCCGCTTGATCGAGAAGCAGCCGCGGTTTGAGGTTGCGATCCTGTTGCCGAATTCGCTGCGGGCAGCGCTCGAAGTCTGGCTCGCGGATGTGAATCGTCGCGTCGGCTATCGCGGACACGCGCGCGCGTGGCTGTTGAATCAAATTGTGCCGGAACGCAGTCGTCGCGGTCCGCCACAACACCATGCCCGACGATATTTGCACATCGTGCGCAAAACCGGCGGACGCACGCGCAAATGGAAAGACGCCTTTACCTTGTCGGCGAGTTCGTCTTCAACGCGCCTCGCGCTTTGTCCGGGCGCGGAGTACGGACCGGCCAAGCGCTGGTTACCGGAGCGTTTTAGCGAGGTGGCAAAGGCGATTGTCGATCTTACGAAAGTGCAGTGGGTCTTGTTAGGCACAGAGAAAGATGTCGATCTCGGCAAACAAATCGCGGCCGCGATCGGCGATGGTTGCGTCAATCGCATCGGCGAAACGAACCTCGAGGAATTGATCGCAGAGCTGCGCACATGCCGTTTGTGCCTGACGAACGACACCGGCACGATGCATCTGGCGACGTTGTTAGGCATTCCCGTGGTCGCGATTTTCGGATCGACCGAGCCGGCGCTGACGCGTCCGTTAGGTCGAGGACACATCGTTATTCGGCATCATGTGGAATGCAGTCCATGTTTTCTGCGGGAATGCCCGATTGATTTTCGCTGCATGCGCGCGGTCGAGGTCGCGGAAGTGCGCGACGCTATCATGTCGATCTTGCAACCAGACGTGGTAACATCGGCAGCGTGACGGAAGACGCGCCGCGAGTTCGCACCGAGGTTCAGGTCATGTTTTTCGACACCGATGTCGGCGGTGTCGTGCATAACATCGCGTATCTGCGCTTCATCGAAATCGCGCGGACCTTGCTCGCCGAAAAGCTCGGGCTGCCGCTGGCCGAGATGTCGGAGACGCAACGTTATCCGGTGGTGGTGCGGACCGAGATCGATTATCGCCGCGGTGCCAAGCTCGCCGACAAACTCGTGGTCGAAGGTTGGCTCGACAAAGTCGATCGCGTTCGATTTTGGTGCGCGTTTAAGATCGTTCGGCCTAACGATGGCGCATTGATCGTGGAGTGCCGGCAAATGCTCGCTTTGGTCGAAATGCCGGCGGCGAAGCTGCTGCGATTGCCAGAGAGTTGGGCGAAATATCGCGTGAATGAAGATGTCGATCTTGCGCAGAGTCCTCGGGCTTCAACCTAACGACCCATGAGCGCCGGCACGCGAGCGTTCCGAATCGAAGAGACGTTGCTCGGCCCGCAGGTCCTGACGCCGCCGCCGACGCGCCACGCCTTGCTCGCGTTTTGCATCGCGCTCGCCGCATTGCTCCACCTCACCACCATCGGCTGGGGCGATCTGTATTCGCAAACCGAAGGCCAATACGCCGCGGCCGCGCGCGAAATGATCGCGTCACATAATTTCCTTTTGCCGACGAACGACGGCATTCCGCGTCTGCAAAAACCGCCGCTGCTCTGCTGGCTCGTTGTGGTTTCCTTTAAAATTTTTGGTGTGAGCGCGGCGGCGGCGCGTTTGCCGATCGCGCTCGCGGTTGTCGCGACGGTCGCGCTCATATTTTTAATCGGCGAACGCAGCGGCGATTACTGGCGCGGATTTAACGCGGCCATGATTTACCTGACCATGGGCGGAACATTTCTGCTCGCGCGCATCGTCATGCCCGAGCCGGTGTTCACGGCGCTGATCGCGGCGGCGATGCTGTGCGCGTTGCGCGGCTTTCAAGAACGACCGCGCCGCAATCTTTGGTTTCTCGGGTTTTGGTTATGTGCCGCCTTCGCTTGCCTAACGAAAAGCTTTCTCGGGTTCGTTTATCCGGTCGCGATTATTTTGACGTTGTCGATCTTTTATCGCGAAGCGCGCATGCGTTTCGTCTCGCTGCTGCGCTGGCAGTACTTGTCGATCTTCGCCGCGATCGTTTTGCCGTGGCACCTCTGGGCGGAGGCGCATTTCCCCGGATACATACGCCATCAAATTACAACCGAATGGTTTGGTCACATGACCGGTTGGACAGACGCGTTGCACGATTTCGCGGGCGCCGCGCGTTTGGAATTTCTCGGCATGCATCTGCTCTGGCTTTTTCCGTGGGCGATTGCGTTGCTGCCGGCGCTCGTTTTGGCGTGGCGTCGCATCGTCAGGCCGAACGAAATCAGTTTCGCCGACGCGTTGCCGCTTTGCTGGATGGCGGTGGTGTTTCTTCCGCTGCTCTTATTAGGCCAGCGTCAGGATTACTATTCCATGAGCATGTGGCCGGCATTCGCGCTTTGGAGCGCCCTGACATGGGAACGCATGTCCACCGGCCTTCGCGTCGGTGCCATCGCTACCGTGGTCGTGTCCGGTTTAATCATTCTGTCATGTGCGTGGATCGTGCCCGTGTCGTTAGGCGATGCGCACGGCTCCGGCGACATGAATGCGCGATGGACCGCATGGCGCGCTCTGCGCGATATTTCGCCGGCGATGTGGACGTCGTCTCGACAAAACATCGGCCTGGGCGGTGTGGCGTTGCTCTTGTTCGCGTTGTTCGCGCTGTATCTCACGCTCACGCGTCGTCAGCTCGCGTGCTCCATGATTGCCCTCGGGATGATCGGTCCCGGTCTGGGCATGATGGATGGTGTCTCGCGCGTTGCGCCATACTTCTCGCTCGCCGACGTCGCGCGTTATTTAAATTCGCAAACAGGTGAAGTCGTGTTCGAAGGCAGCCTGGCGGATGCGAGCAGTCTCGCGTTTTATTTTCACCAACCATTTTTGCTCGTTAATCAAAACCCGCAGAAAGACGCGCCGCTCGCGCGCAAGATCGACATGTTCATTTCCGAGGATGCGATGTTGGAACGTTGGCGCGAATCCGAACCGATCTTCCTCATCATCGACCAGCAACGCGCGCCCTACTGGCAGCGCGTTTTGACCGATCGGTTCCACATTTTTCATCAGGTCACCAGCGCGGGCACCTCGATCGTCCTGACCAATCAACTCTAAATCGCGCGGTTGAATTTTCGCCGACCCGGCGTAACGTGCGCGCTCAATTTCGAAAGTTATGTCGCAACATCGCAGTCTCAAAGGCGCCAGCACCATCGCGGCGAAACGCAATGTCCTAAAACGTTTCGAGCGCGTCGAGCTGCTGAAGAAGCGCGGCCAGTGGAAAGAAGGCGGCAAGGTTCTCGGCCTTCCGAAAACGAAGCCCGACGTTTAATTGTCGATCTTTCGTTAGATCGACAATCGCTTTTCGCGTAAAGGCGCAATGTGCGCCTGAATCGTTATCTCGCCGCCGCCGGAATCGGTTCGCGTCGTCACTGCGACGAACTCATCGCCGCCGGTCGCGTTACCATCAACGGACAGGTCTGCATCGATTTCAGCGCGCAGCCTAACGAGCGCGATCATGTCAAAGTCGATGGCCGGCTCGTCCATGTCGATCCAACGATCACGATCATGCTGCACAAACCCTCCGGATTCGTTTCGACGAAAAGCGATCCGCACGCGCGCGACAAGATTTTCGATCTGTTGCCGGCGAAATTTTCGAAGTTGTTCAACATCGGCCGGCTCGACGCGCAGAGTGAAGGATTGATTCTGCTGACGAACGACGGCGATCTCGCGCAGCGCCTGACCCATCCGCGCTACAAGATCGACAAGGAATACGAGGTCACGCTAGATCGACAATGGGACGCCGAGCTGACGGCGAAGCTGACGAAAGGAATTTTGCTCGAAGGCAAACGCGCGCGGATCGAACACGTCCGCGTAGTTTCGCAGACGCATTTGCGCGTCACGCTGCGACAGGGAATCAATCGCCAGATCCGCCGCATGTTCAAAGCGCTCGGCTATCGCGTGAAGCGGCTCGTTAGGTTGCGCGTCGGCAAATTGCGGCTCGGGGATTTACCACTCGGACATTGGCGGATCCTTTCGAAGCGTGAACTGGATTCACTAGATCGACATGAAACTCGACGGATGTAGCGCACTCATCACCGGCGCGTCGGCGGGAATCGGGCGGGAATTTGCGCGATGTCTCGCGTCGCGCGCGCGGACACTTGTGCTCGTCGCGCGACGCGAGGAGCGCTTGCTCGAGCTGCGCGATGAATTGTTAAATCGTAATCGCGCGCTCGAGATTCACACACGCATTGTCGATCTTGCCGAGCTATCGCAGATCGCCGCGCTGATCGATTGGTTGAAGGAACGCAAGATCGACATCGACCTTTTGATTAACAACGCCGGCCTCGGCGATATGGGACCGTTCGCCACCATCAATGAGGAGCGGATCACGCGCATGATCGATGTGAACATGACTGCGCTCACGTTGCTCACGCGAAAATTGTTGCCGCCGATGATCGCGCGAAAACGGGGCGCGATCCTTAACGTGAGTTCGTCTGCCGGATTCCTTCCAATTTCGGAATTCTCGGTCTACGCCGCGACGAAAGCATACGTGAACAGTTTCTCGGAAGGTTTACGGCAGGAATTGCGCGGCACCGGCGTGAACGTGTGCGCGCTCTGTCCGGGACCGGTCCGCACCGAGTTTGTCGAGGCGGCGCTGCGAGCGGGACAAGAGATGACCAACGAAGGACCGGAATTCGTTTACGTTTCCGCTGCACATGTGGCGCAGTCGGGCTTAGACGCCATTGAGCGCGATCTGCCGCTGCGCATTCCGGGCGCAATCATGAAAATCGGCATGGCGATTGTACGCGCCATGCCGATGTCGATCTTGCGGCGCGCTTCGCGTTCGCACGAAAACCGCACTCGCCAAAAAATTACATCGATTTGTATTTAACCGAGCATCCGTACGGCTTCGTTTGCGGATTCGAGACCGGTTTGCCGGACATCGCTTCTTCGAGACCGACCTTTACGTAGTTGGTCGAGCTCGGGATATCGGCGGGATTGGGTGAGGCTTTGCTGTCGATCGCGCCTTCGTAAACGATTTTGCCTTCGGGATTGATGATGACCATGTGCGGCGTGTTTTTCGCGCCGTAGGCTTTGCCGGCGGCGCCGTCCGGATCGAGCAGGAGCGCGGTCTGTTTTGTTTTCCATTGCGTCATGATCTTGTTGGCGGCGTCGGCATCGAGATAACCTTCCTTGCCTTCCGCCGAGGAATCGATGCTCAGCCAAATCGCGCCTTTGCCGGTGACCTCGGCCTGGAGCTTTTGCATGTTGTCGCTGCCGTAATGTTTTTTCACGAACGGACATTCGGGATTGAACCATTCGAGCACGACGTACTTGCCTTTGTATTGGCCTAACGAATGGGTCTGGCCTTTGCTGTCCTTAAGCGAGAAATCGGGCGCGCCGCTGCCGACCGCGGGGACGTCGGCGGCAAACAACGTCGCGGCCACGAGTGACGATAAAGTGATGAGAAGTGATTTTGTTTTCATTGAGATGCGATTGTCGATCTTGCTAGGGTTTCGAGTTTTTCCAGCACCATATTTTTGGTGAGGAGTTCCGGGAAGACAAACGGCTCGCCCGATTTCCCGGGGTAGAGCACGTAGAGTGGGACACCTGGCCGGCCGAATTGTTGCAATAATTTCGTGATGGCGGGGTCGCCGCTGGTCCAATCGGCTTTCATTTTCGTCACGGCGTGGTGAGCGAACGAGTCGCGCACCTGCGCATTTTCCAGCACGGCTTTCTCATTGAATTTGCAAGTGATGCACCACGCGGCGGTGAAATCGATGAAGACGGCGCGGCCTTGATCGAGCTCGGATTGCAAACGCTCCGGCGTGAATGATTGCCAATCGCCGCTCGCCTGGACGATGTCGATCTTAGATGAGCGGAATTTGTCGCCGATGAAGTACGCGCCGCTGCCGATCACGATCACGAGCATGAGCACGAGCACGATCGCTTTCGTTAGGCCGCTGGCGGTTGGAACAAGGAACCGGCCTTTCATCCAACACGTGAGCGCGATCACGAGCAGAAAACACGAAGCCCAGATAAGCGCTTCGTAGCCGCGTTGCGCGCCGAGGACGTAAAGCAGAAAGATGAGCGTCGCGAGCAGGAGAAACCCCATGAATTGTTTCACGTGTTCCATCCACGCGCCGGGCTTCGGCAGAAAACGCAGCCACGCTGGATGGATCGACAACGCGAGATACGGCGCGCTCATTCCCGCGGCGATGGCGAGGAAGATCGACATGATGATGAGCGGCGATTGCGTGAAGGCGAATCCGAGCGCGGTGCCGAGAAAGGGCGCGGTGCATGGGGTCGCCAGCACAGTCGCGAACACGCCTTGAAAAAACGAACCGGCTTCGCCTTCGCGCGTGGCCGAATGCAACATGCGATGCATGAGCGATTGCGGGAGCACGATTTCGAAGACGCCGAAAAGATCGAGCGCGAAGATGAGCACGATGACGCTCAGGATTAAAACGAAATACGGATTAGTGAATTGCGCGGCCCAGGTGACTTGATGACCGGCCGCTTTGAGCGCGATGAGCAGCGACGCCAGCGCGACGAACCAAACGAAAATACCGAGTACGAACGCGAGGCCGTTGCGCACGACTGATTGTCGATCTTGTCCGGCGTGTTTGATGAATCCGAAAATCTTGAGCGAGATCACCGGCAAAACGCACGGCATCAAATTCAAAATCAATCCGCCGATAAAACCGAAGAGGAGAAATGTCCACACCCCTCGCGTCGCGGCAGCGTGCGAGACCGGTGTTGCGACTGCCACTTTCTCGTCGCCGCCGATGTAGAAGCCTTTGCCGTCGAATACGACAAGTCCGCGAATGGATTTCGGCGGCTGCGATTCAAACGGGACGGTGAATTTAATTTCGTCGCCGCCAATTTCTGTTTTCGGATGACCGACCAGCGATTTCTCGTCCGGCAGCGGGAACAAATCCGCCGATTTCGCGCGCACGCCTTTGAGCAAGATCGACAATTCGTTCGGGCCGGTGGTTTGCTTCACCGACAAATCGGCCGGCGCTTTTTGTGGAAGCTGTTTGCGCCAGCGGTCGAACAATTCCGCATTCGCCGAAGATGACGATGTCGATCTTGCAAGAGTCAGCGCAAGATTCGCGCTGCCGGGAATGCAAAGCTTTTCGCAGACGAGCCAACTCGCTTGCGCGGAAAGTTTGACCGGCGCGTCGCCTAACGAGCTCGGTGGCGTGATCTCCTGCAGGAGCATCACTTCGTTTTCGTAGCCGTAGGTTTGAATGTCGCCGGGATCGAGCATCTTCGCGGGGATCGGCCATTGGATTTCGCTGACTTTCCAACCGGGCGGCAGGTCCCATTTGATTTCGCTCGGCAAACCGGCGTCGCCGGCAAATTTCCAGTAGGTGTGCCAGTGCGGTTGCATGCGCAGCAGCACGCCGACGGTGAATGATTTTCCGGGGACGACTGCGTTGGTGTCGGCCAGCAATTCCGGTTTCACCAGCTCGCGGCCTTGATACGTTTGCGCGCATAACGGCGAAGCTAAGATCGACAAGAGTAAGATCGACAAGGTACGGCGCACGGTGATTGGACACCTAACACTGCCTGGCGTTAGCGGCAAAATCATCGGCGCTTGGCACAAGCGCCGCTACAAAAGAGGCATGCGCACGTTTTTGGCTTTGCTGGCCTTCGCCGGATTTGGCGTCCTTTATCTGTATCAGAAGCAACATGAACCTGCGGTCGCGCCAGGATCGACAACGACGGTTTCGGCAAAAGCGACGCCGGCTCCGCAATTAACTCCGGCGCCGCGCGGGCAAGCGTCGGAATACAATTATATGAAGCGCGCGCTCGATCGCGCCTCGACGGTGCGCGATCAGTCGCGTGAGCAAACGCGCGCCGCGCAAAATCCCTGAGTCCGCGGTTACGTCGCCGCGTGAGCCGCTTCCGGCTCGTGCTTTTCGGCGGCGATTTGTTGAAGCGCGGTCTTGAGTTTTTCCCAATCGACCGGCTTGGTCACGTGAAATGAAAATCCGGCGGCGATACTGCTCTCGACGTCTTCACGCGTGCCGTGACCGCTGATCGCGATCCCGCGAATCGGATACAACTGCGCGAGATTGCGCATGAGATCGCGGCCGCTGCCGTCCGGTAGATCGAGATCGCTGATGAGAACGTCGAAGGCGCAGGTGCGATCGGGCGCGGGTGTGACGACGGCGTACTGTTGGGCTTCGCGAATGTTGCTCGCGCAAATGACTTCGTGGCCGGCGCGCCGGAGTAAACGCGCGAATTGATCGGCGGTGTCGCGGTGATCTTCCACCACGAGGACGCGCAGTTTGCGATTGCCGACGAGGTCGCGCCGCGGCATCGGCGTTAGATCAACATGTGGCGTCGGCAACGCTTTCATGGTGTGCAGACGCACGGTGAAAGTCGCGCCTTTGTCCTTGCCTTCGCTCGCGGCCGAGATGGTGCCGCCGTGCAATTCCATGATCGCGCGGCTGATCGACAAACCGAGGCCGAGTCCGCCATAGGAAGCGTGACGGGAGCGCGCGCCTTGTTCGAACGCCGTGAAAATGCGCGGCAAAGTTTCCGGCGCGATGCCCATGCCGGTGTCGCTGACCTGCACGACAAGATCGACAAGTGAGTTTTCGCCGTCGTTAGGCGCGACCTGCGCATTGGTGCGGCGGTGCTCGTTAAAAATGCGGACATCGATCGCGCCGTCGGCCGGAGTAAATTTCACCGCGTTCTGAAGCAAATTCCAAAAGACCTGCGTCATGCGCGAGCTGTCGACGAAGACGTGAGTCTCCGTCGCGGTGATCTCGATTGAGCAGCGAATATTCTTTTTCTTCGCCGCAACGCGACAATAACTCTCGAGCGCGTGCTCGATCATCGGGCGAACATCGACAACTTGCCGGTCGAGATCGAGTTTGCCACGCACGATGCGATTGATGTCGAGCAGATCGTCGATCAAGCGCGCTTCGAGTTCGATGTTGCGCCGGATCATTTCGACATCGTCCTTCACGTGCGCGGGCAAGGTCGCGTCCTGTTCGAGCACTGAGACGGTGGCGAGCACCGGGGTGAGCGGCGTGCGCAATTCGTGACTCAGGATCGCGAAAAAGCTGTCCTTCTCCTTGTTTGCGAATCGCAAATCTTCTTCGCTCGCCGAGAGCGCGGCATTGGCGGCGCCGAGCTGTGCCAGCATGTCGTTAAACGCGTCGGTGAGCTGGCCGATTTCGTCGTTACCGTGTTTCGTTCCGCGGACGGAATAATCGTGTCGATCCGAAACCGCGGTCGCGACATCGGCGAGCTCGAGGATGGGTTCCGAAATTCGACGCTGCAAGCGCGACGCCAGCGCCATTGCGCCTAACGACGAGCAAATGCCGACCAGCAACAAGAGCAGACCATAAACGCGAAAGCGCGCGTACATCTGGCCGAGATCAGCTTGGAGATAAATCGTGCCGAGCCGTGAGCCTTGTTGCGTGATGGGCGAGAACATGACGAACTGCCGGCGGTCGAACTTGTGATGGTCGTGCGTGGGATGGGCGGGCAATTGCGTCGGCGGAAGATTTTCGGGATAACGCGCGAAGACATTGCCGTTACGATCGTAAATGGCGGCAGCGCGAATTTCGGCGTCGGCGAGCAACGCGGAAAGAATTTCCTGCGCGTTTTTCGGATCATCGAACGCAAGCGCGGCTGTGCTATTAGAGCCGATGATTTGCGCGAGCATGTTCATGTTCGCGGCGAGCTCGCGGCGAAACGCGTTCCGCTCGTAAATGATGAGCACGCTGCCCATGAGCAAAACGGCCACGCTGCTCGTGAGCAAAATGACGACCATGAGCTTGCGCTTGATCGGCAGATCGCGCAGCGACACGAAGAACCTCATAACTCCGAAAGCCTTCGCGAGTGTAAGATCGACAAGTGTAAGATCGACATCAACGTTGCACGTCGGCGACGCGCAACAGTTTGGAGCTTACTGCAAGTCCGGCGGATTTCACCGGCTCAAGATTAATGCGCATGCGAATTTTGTTTTTCTCGTTCAGCAAACGCACCATGCCGCCCCGCGCGCAAAAATCTTCCGTGTCCCCGACG
>JBEEGX010000223.1:0-6133 GCA_041167105.1 Verrucomicrobiota bacterium | reverse complement strand
TGACCGTCGCGCACCGAAATCGCGCCATTCACCTTCACGTGAAGATCGACATAAAAACTCAGGCCCATTTTGCGCACGATATTTTTATCGATCTCGACCACGCCGGGAACCGAACACGCCGCTTTCGCCACAAGATCGACAATCTCTCCACGCGGCGCGGTGTCCATGATTTCGTAAAACGCCGGACGCAAGAGCCGCAAGCCATTCGTCGCGATGACGCCGCAGGCGAACAACGCCGCCCAATCGTCCGCGCTTTGCCAGCCTTCTCCGCCGATGAGCGCGACGGAAATTCCGATAAATGCCGCGGCCGACGTGAACGCGTCGCTGCGATGATGCCACGCGTCGGTCTGCACAGCAGTGCTTTCAACATCGCGACCGATTCGATTGACATAACGAAACAAGATTTCTTTTACGACGATTACCACGATAAGGATTGCCAGCGTGAAGGGCTTCGGTCCGTGATGCGGCAAGCGAATTTCACGCACACTTTCGATAGCAAGCCCACCGGCTGCGGCGATAACGCCAAGCGCAACGATGATGGCCGCGAGTGGCTCCGCTTTGCCGTGACCGTAAGGATGCGTCTCGTCCGGCGGACGCGCCGCAAATTTCAATCCGCCCCAAATGACTAACGAACCGGCGATGTCGAGCGCGGACTCGATTCCATCGGCAATGAGCACGTAAGCATTGCCGAAGATACCGCCCAAAATTTTAACGGCAGCAAAGATCAAGTTGACGAGCATGCCGAAAAGCGCGACGCGTGCGCCGGTTTGCAGATGGTTCACAGTCACGTCAGGATGCGCCGCGGAATTCATCGATGAAGGAAACTATACGCGTCGCCGTTTACGAAGCGCACGGAAATCCGACGGAAGTTTTGCGGGTCGAGACGCAGCCGTGGCCGCGTCCGCAGCCTAACGAGGTCGTGGTCGAGACGCGCGCGGCCCCGATCAATCCGGCCGATCTGAATGCGATCGAAGGAAAATATCCGGGCCGCCGCGAAGTGCCGGCAGTTCCGGGAATGGAAGGCGCAGGTGTAGTTGTCGATCTTGGCGCGGATGTAACAGATGTGCGCAAAGGCGATCTCGTGATTTTGCCGCACAATGTCGGGACGTGGCGAGATGCGATTGCGATTTCGCCTAACGAGCTCGTGGTTGTCCCGCCGGAGATCAATCCTGTTCAAGCGTCGATGTTGAAAATCAATCCGCTGACGGCGTGGCGACTTCTGCACGGATATGTCGATCTTGCGCAAGGCGATTGGATCATTCAAAACGCCGCGAACTCGGCCGCGGGACGCGCGGTGATTCAGATCGCACATGAACTTGGATACAAAACCGTGAATCTGGTCAGGCGCGCGGAATTGTTCGATGAATTGCGCAGCGACGGCGCAGACGTGGTGTTGCTCGATGACGAAAACGTGCGCGACGCGGTGAAGAAAGCGATGAACGGCGCGCCGATTCGTTTAGGCTTAAACTGCGTCGGCGGTGAGAGCGCATTGCGCGTGGCAAACACGCTCGCGTTCGGCGCAACGATGGTGACGTTTGGTTCGATGAGTTTGCAGCCGTTCAAAATGCCGACCGGTTTGCTCATCTTCAAAGACCTGCGCTTCCGCGGAATTTGGATCAACAAATGGTACGACGACGCGAGTGAGGACGAACGCATGGCGGCGTTTCGCCCGATCTTCGACATGGCGAAGCGCGGATTGCTGCGAACGAGAGTGGAGAAGGCCTACTCGTTAGACCAGGCGCAGGCGGCGATCGCGCACGCCGCGCAAAACAAACGCGCGGGAAAAATCATTTTCGAATTTGCGCGATGAACGTAGTCATTGTTGGAGCTGGCATTAACGGCGTCACCGCCGCGATCGCGCTGAAGAAGCGCGGACACGATGTCGATCTTGTCGATCCCGGCCCGTTGCCACATCCACTCGCGGCGTCAACGGATATTAGCAAAGCGGTGCGCGCGGCGTACGGGCCGGACGAAATTTACACCGAGCTGGCGGAGCGATGCGTTCCGATGTGGCGAGAGTGGAACGAACAATTCGGCACGACGTTGTTTCACGAAGTCGGATTTCTTTTCATGCGGCGCACGCCAATGCAGGAAGGCGATTTCGAATTTGAAACCGCGAAGGTGTTCACGCGGCGTGGTCACAAATTCGCGCGGTTCGATCCGGATGAAGTGAAGCGGCGGTTTCCGATCTGGAACGTCGAGAAATATTGCGAAGGCATTTTCGAACCGGCAGCCGGGTACGTGGAGGCGGCGCGCGTGGTCACGACGTTGATCTCACACGCGACGAACTTGGGTGTGCGATTGCGCGGAGGGACTTCGTTCGCAGACTTGATCGACAACGGCATTGTTTTGCAAGATCGACAACAACTGTTTGCCGACGCCGTCGTGATGTGCGCGGGCGCGTGGACGCCGCAGCTCTTGCCATTCACGAAGGATTTTCTGCGCGCCACCGGTCATCCCATTTTTCATCTCAAACCGAACGAGCCGGAACTTTTTCGCGCGGAAAAATTTCCCGTGTTCGGCGCCGACATCAGCAAAACCGGCTATTACGGCTTTCCGCTGAATGGCGATGGCGTAGTCAAAATTGGTGTTCACGCAGCCGGCCGCGCAATGTCTGCCGATTCGACTGATCGCGTCGTGAGCGACGAAGAAGAAAATCAATTGCGCGAATTTCTCAGCGACAGTTTTCCTGCGCTTGCCGATGCACCCATCGTTTTCACACGCCTTTGCATGTACTGCGACACGAACGACGGCAACTTTTGGATTGCGCGCGATCCGGACCATCCCGGCCTAACGATCGCGACCGGCGACAACGGCCACGGCTTCAAATTCGCGCCAATGCTTGGCGAATTGATCGCGGATGCCGTTGAAGAAAAACCGAATCCGTATTCGGAGACATTTCGGTGGCGTCCGGAAGTCCGCGCTGGCGTTGCGAAAGAAGCGGCGCGCTACAGCGGCTAAGATCGACAACTACTGCTGCGCGGCCGGCTCTTTCTTCGGTTGACGTTTCACCAGCGTGACCTGTTTGATGCGCGCCGCATCGTCCGGGCTCCACGTCGCTACATCGGGATCGTCTTTGAAGGCGTTGTGCACGATGCGCCGCTCGTACGAGTTCATCGGCTCGAGCTGCAATGAGCGCCCGGTAATGCGCACGCGCTCGGCCAATTCGCGCACGCGTTGCACGATACGATCGTCGCGCATCGAGCGATAATGTTCGCAATCAACAATCACTTTCGGCGCGTCTTTATCGCGCGTTTGGAGCACGCGATTGAGCAGAAACTGCAATGCCTCGAGCGTCTCGCCGTCGCGACCGATGATGCGCCGGCTCTCCTCGGTGTAGATTTGCAGAACGAGATTGCCCGCTTCGTTCTGCATCTCCTCGATCTCCACCACGAACCCGAGAAAACCAAGGATGTCGTCGAGCAATTCCTGCGGCGTCAGTTCCTCGTTCATTTTTTCGCGCCCACCTTCTGCAATGTCGGCACCGGTTGCCGCTTGTTCTGATAAAGCTGCAAAATCGTGAGCAGGTTCTGCGTTGTATAATATAAAGCAAGCGCGGCTGCAAAGTTGTAGCAGAACACGACGAAAATGATCGGCATGAACATCATCATGCGTTGCTGCGTCGGGTCGCCGCTCTTGGGCGTGAGATGCGTCATCCAAAAACTCGTGCCCGCCATGAGCAACGGCAGAATGTTGATCGGGAATCCGAATCCGGGGATGTGGCCGACGGTGTCCGGTTGCGACAAATCGCGGATCCAGAGAAAATGCGAATTCCGCAGCTCCACCGCCTGCCGCAACATGGTGAAAAGCCCAAAGAAAATCGGGATCTGGATCACCATCGGTAAACAACCACCAACCGGATTGATGCCGTACTCTTTGTAGAGCTTCATCAATTCCTGATTCATCTTCGTCGGGTCGTCTTTATATTTTTCGCGCAGCTCCTGCATCTTCGGCGAGAGCGCGGCCATCTGACGCGCGGAACGATTCGCCTTGTTTTGGATCGGCCAAAGGATCGCTTTGACGATGACGGTGAGAGCGAAAATCGCGGCCGCGTAATTGCCGATGACGCTGTGCAGCGTGTTAAGCGCGTTGAGCAGCGCCTGCGAAATAATTTTGAAAAAGCCGAGCTCCATGATTTCGGCTTCGTTGTGCGGAAGTGTTGCGAGTTTGTGATAGAGCTTCGGGCCGAGATAAATTTGAAAACGCGCGCTTTGCGTTTGTCCCGGCGGCAATTCGAACGCCGGCATGTGCATCGCGCCTTCGATCCCGTACAACTTTTGCGCAAGATCGACATCGAATCGTCGGCCCCAAACGGCATCTGCTTTGCCGGTCAGCGGCGCGATTAGCGTGGTGAAAAATTGGTCGCTCGTCGCGACCCACTCCGCGCCTTTAAGGTTCTCGTTATAGATCGATCGCCCGGGCCGCTGGCCCATGACCCCCATGAAGCCATTGCTCGGCGCAAACCAATTCACGTCCACGCCTTTCGCGCTGCCGTTCACGCACCAAACCAAACGCGTGTAATTCGAGTAATCGGTGTGATGAATTGGCGCCGTCGAACCGACTGACATGTAATAACCGGCGTTCCCAAACGGCTTCGATCCGCCATTCGTAAGATCGACATCTATCTCTGCGACGAAGTTATCTTTCTTCTCGTTGCTCGGCGGAAAGAAAATCTTTTTCCGAATGGAGACCTGCTCCGGCGTGACGTACTCCATCTGCACGGCGTCGCCTTGCTTAACCAGTTTGTATTCCGGCAAATCGTTCGTCGCCGGATCGTTTGCAATCGCGCCGATCGGCGGATGGTCCGGCCCGTTCAGCGTCACGTGCTTGTCGCCTTCCGCGATGTGATTGAGCAGGACCGCGCTTGCGATTCCGCCGCCGCGATTCGTTAGGTGAAGTTCGAGATCGGAATTGCGCAACGTCTCCGTGACTTCGGTAAAGGACGGAACGGAAGCCGGCGGCGTTGCGGTGGCGGTTGCGCTCGGAGGTGGACTAACGGACTCGAAC
The DNA here is from genome assembly GCA_041167105.1 of Verrucomicrobiota bacterium. Lineage (GTDB taxonomy): Bacteria > Verrucomicrobiota > Verrucomicrobiia > Chthoniobacterales > UBA10450 > JAJPGZ01. The sequence continues at coordinate 1,126 of JBEEGX010000223.1, read as the reverse complement.
GGCGTCGGCGAAATTGCCGCAGGCGTCGCCATCGCATGCACACGTTGCGGCTGCGATTGCGTTTGTTTGGCCACGTAAACGTACCAGCCGACGAGCCCCAGCGTGCAAAGCACAACGGCAATCCATGCAGTTCGGTCCATAAAAATTTGTGATCACGCAAGATCGACATGTAGCGGCACGGGATCATTTCCCGAGCCGCCCCACGGATGACAACGTCCGATGCGTCTCAAGCCCATCCAGGTTCCGCGCATCGCGCCGTGCATTTGTACTGCGCGCAAAAAATATTCCGAGCACGTCGGTTCAAATCGGCAGCCCGAACCGCTGACGGCGACGAGCAAAGGCGAGAGCGTCGCCTGATAAATTCGAATCAAAATACAAATGAGTCCGCGCATCAGGCGGCTAGAATAGAAGCGCGCTGCGCGAGACGCAACCACTCGGCCTCCAGCTCTTGATAAGTCGCGCGCGCCGCAGTTGGCGACGCGATCACGACGAGCCATGTGCCCTGGACAATTTGCTGTTGATGCTTTCGCACGACTTCGCGCAAGCGACGCCGAACGCGATTGCGCGCGACGGCTCCGCCGATTTTGCGCGATGTCACGAAACCTGCGCGCGTCTGCGCAAGATCGACATGTAAGATGCCGAGCGAAATCAACGAGCCGCGAATTTTGCGGCCTTCGTTGCGCACGCGCTCAAACTCAGAGGTGCGCGTGAGTCGCTTCGATTTCGGGAAGGAAAGATTCAGGGCCAGCTTATGAGAATCGCCGCGAGCACGATCGCGCTGACGAGATAGTAGCTCGTGTCGATGAGCCACACTTTCGTCGGTTTGCCTTCCCACACCGAGACGATGGTGAGCGCGGTTCCGGCAAAACCAATTCCGGTCGCGACCGCGAGTTTGATCGCGTGATTCATATCGGCGAAGCCGGTGCGCTTTATCAGATACGCCATCGCCGTCGCCATCATCACGTTAAGCACGAATGTGCTGACGAGCATGAGCGGCATGGAACGACCGGCGCCACATGGGCGGCCGAGATGGCGTTCCTGTTCACGCGCCCAAATTTTCCCGAAGAGCATCGAGTACCAAATCGCAGCCAGCACCCAACCCGCGGCGCCGGCGCACAACACCGCA
>JBEEGX010000222.1:0-5993 GCA_041167105.1 Verrucomicrobiota bacterium | reverse complement strand
GCGATTGCTCCGACTAATAGACAGAGTTTTGTTTTCATAATTTTGGTTGTTCACTCAGACGGACGCGCGTCACCACCAATTCAAATAAAACTTCAGCAGCTCCGTCGCGATCCGGCTGATCTTCTCTAATTTGCTGAGCCGGTATTCTTTTTCAAATACGCGAAAACGATCGCGTTTCATTCGTTGCAGAATGGCATGGTAGACCGAACGCATGATTTCGGCTGCGACGAGCGATTGTCGATCTTGCGCGGGCAAGGCCTGACGCGCTTGCGCGAAAAAATTTTCCGCGCGGTCGGCTTCGAATTCCATGAGCGCGATGAAACGCGAATCGTATTGTCGATCTTGCAGATCGCGCTCGGAGTAATTGAAGCGCGCGAGATCTTCCTCGGGAAGGTAAATGCGGTTCGGGCCAAGATCGCGCGCGACGTCGCGAATGATGTTCGTCATCTGCAAAGCGAGACCGAGATTGATGGCGTAATCTTTTGATTGCGGATCGCGGCAGCCAAAAATTTCGATGCTGACAAGGCCAACGGCGCTGGCCACGCGGTAACAGTAAAGCCGCAGTTCGTCGAACGTGGCGTAGCGCGAAATGCGCAGGTCCATTTCCACGCCGGCAATGATTTCGTCGAACAGCGCGATGTCGATCTTGTACTTGTCGATCAAACGACGAATGGCGGGCGCAAGCTCGGATTCGTTAGTTTCTGGCGAGCGCAACGCAGCGCGCCAGGTGTTCAGCGCTCGTTGTTTTTTATCGACATCCAACGTTGACGCATCGACCACGTCATCGATTACGCGACAGAACGCATAAAACACGGTGATGTCGCGCCGGCGTTCGCGATCGAGGGCGACGAAGGCGAGCGCGAGGTTCGATTTGCTCGCGCGCGTGATTTCCGCGGCTTCCGCACTCACAGTTTAATACCGGACCCAGTTTTCCTGGCCATGCGCGCGCGTCTCGCTTTGGCGAAAGAGGCAGACCCAACTCGCGAGCAGCCAGCCGATGACGAGACCGCGCATGGTCACGAACGCGAATTTCCAAACGATGAGCGCGACGATGCGATTGGCAATGGCGTTACGCGCGACGGCGTCGAAAGCGAGAATAACGATGAAGTGCAAGGCGCAGATGAGGACGAACCAGGCGAAGCGCGTGAAATTTTGCCTAACGAAACGGAAATGCGCGGCGATGGCTTGAGCGAGATTTTCGTTGTGCAACGCGAGCGAGACCTGCACGCAGGCGAAGGCCAGAATAAAGATCGACATCAACATTCGTTGATACGGCAGATAATCGAGCACTGCCGGCACATTGGTGAAGTAGGCGAGCAGCAGCGGGCCGCGCACGAACATCATGCTCACGCAAATAACGACGCCAGCCCATTTCAGCACATAAGCGAAACGCCGCGCCGCGAATTGAAAGAGCGACGTCTCGTTGAAGCTGAGTCCCCTCACCCAGACGAGACAAACCGTGATGATGTAAACCTGAATGTAAACGCCGAGGAGGTATTCGAAGATGAACGCGAGCGCGTCGATGCTGGCGGAGATTTGCGGAAATCGCGGATCGCTCACGTGCGACAACAGGAAAAACACCGCGGCCTTTGCGATGGCGGCGAGCGCGCTGAGCAAGAGCACGAAATAAATAAAGTAGCGCGAGATGCGATAGTCTTTGCGCATGGCCGTCCAAAGAGCGCCCGGCAAACCGCGCCAATTCATCAACACCAACACCGCCGCTAAGATCGACAATGGATAGGTCGTGGTCGCGTTGTCGAAAATTCCGGCGACGCCTTCGAGCGCCGGCAGCGGCACCTCGGTCCACACTTCTTTCAAGCGCGGCCAATGCCAGCTCGGCAGCGACGCGATTTGATTGAGATCGAAATCGTTCGCGCTTTCGACCGGGGCGAAAGTGGCGAATTGAAAAGCGGAATAGCAGAGGCCGAGGACCACGAACGTGAGCCAGACGCGCGGATACCGCGCGAGACAACGCAGACCGTCGCGCAGCGCGACGCGCACCGGGTTGAAAAACATGAGCAGCAGATAGCCGCTGCAAAGTCCGGCGAACGGCCAGGCCCGCGGGACATTTGGAAACGTGAATGCCACGGGACCCGGCCTAACGAATCAGTCCCCAGTGCCGATTGAAGGGCCAGTAAACAAACAAACCGCGGCCGACGAGATTTTCCTCCGGCACCGGCCCCCAGTAACGGCTGTCGAAACTGTTGTAGCTGTTGTCGCCGAGCGCGAAGTAATTGTGCGGCGGCACTTGCAAATGCGTGCGGATTTCTTCGACGCGTTGCATCAATTCCTGCTCCTGCGCCTGCAGTTGCGCCATGCGTTCGGTCGAGCCGGATTTCAACGCCGTCTCACGCGCAGTTCGCGCTTGCTGTAATTGTCGCTCGAGCTCGGTCAGATTGAGCGGCCCCTCCGAGTAACCGCGATACGGCGTCCGCGCTCCGATCACACGCGCGAATCCGTAGGCGATCTTTTCCGCCGGCACGTCGTTGATGAACAAACGCGGCGGCTCGATGCGCAATCGGTCGCCCGGCAATCCGCCTAGACGTTTGATGTAAAACGGCGCGCCCGTGACCGGATCTTCGCGAATCATGGTGATGTTGTTCGTGCGGAAAACGAAAACGTCGCCGCGATGCGGTTTGACGAAATTGTAACTGAACTTGTCGACGAAAACCTGGTCGCCCGTGTCGATGGCGCCGCGCGCGATCACGTCACCGCGACGCAAGGTGCGGCCGGGCGAGACGTTGAAGTGATCGCGCAACGTGTCCGGTGGCGCGTAAATCACAAATGTTTGATGCTGACACACCACTCGCGACAAGGTGAAGAAGAACGCGCGCTTAACCGTCTGCACTTGCAGGATCTGATCGTCGCGCTGCGAAACCGCGTTAATGTAATTGCGGCCGAGCGCGAGATATTCCGCGACCTGTTGCGCGATATTCGGAAAGGGTTTGGTCGCTTCGTACGGGTAACCAATGATGCCGTTCAACGTCGGCTGCATCGAACCGGTCGGGATTTTGAACGGCTGAAGAAAATACGAGCGAATTCCGATTGCGACGACGATCGCGACCAGAATCACTTCGACGTTCTCGCGCCAGTGCGCTTCCCAATTGATCGGCGAGAGCTGGTGCAGCTTCGCGTCCAGCTCTTCCGCGCGCGCTTCGATTTGTTTGCGGTCGCGCTGGCGCAGCGCCGCCTGCAGTCGTCGCATGCCGGCCGCGACTTCATCGCCCTCCTCCGGCGGGAGCGCGTCTTTTTTGTAGCGCAGAAATTTCTCGGCGTGCCGCAGCAACAGCTTGCTGTGTTTAACGTGACGTGAAATAAACATGTCGATCTTAGGAGATGTCGATCTTGCGCAACGTTACTGCGCTTTGAGCACCTCGATGAACGCTTCCTGCGGAATGTTGATCTTGCCGATGCTCTTCATGCGTTTCTTTCCTTCTTTTTGTTTCTCCAGCAACTTCCGCTTCCGTGTGATATCGCCGCCGTAGCATTTCGCGGTCACATTTTTTCGCAAGGCCGAAACGCTCTCCCGCGCAATTATTTTTCCACCGATCGCCGCCTGGATCGCGACTTGATATAACTGGCGCGGGATCACTTCCTTCAACTTCGCCGCGAGCTGTCGTCCCCTCGCCTCCGCGCGATCTTTGTGCACGATCGTCGAAAACGCATCGACCGGTTCGCCGTTGACTAACAAATCCAGCTTCGCCAATTTCGCTGCGCGATAACCGGTGTGCTCGTAATCCATCGAGCCGTATCCACGCGTCATCGATTTAATCTTGTCGTTGAAGTCCACCAGGATTTCGTTCAGCGGCAATTCGCAATGCAACATGACGCGGCGCGCATCGAGCGTCTCGGTATGGTCCATCAATCCGCGTTTCTCCATAATCAATTGCAGGATGTCGCCGATGTTTTCGTTAGGGCAAAGCACGTACGCTTTCACGATCGGCTCGCGGATTTCGTCGATGATGCTCGGGTCGGGCAAGTGCGCGGGATTGTCGATTAAAAGAGTTTCGCCGCGCGTCGTCTTGATTTCGTAAATGACGCTCGGGCTCGTCGCGATGATGTCCATTTCGTACTCGCGGCGCAATCGCTCCTGAATAATTTCCATGTGCAGCAGACCGAGGAAGCCGCAGCGAAATCCGAAACCGAGCGCGACTGAGCTCTCCGGCATGTAGACGAAAGCCGAATCGTTCAGCCGCAATTTCCCGATTGCGGTTTTCAAATGTTCGAAGTCGGCGGTGTTGATCGGATAAATACCGCTGAATACCATGGGATGAATTTCCTGAAATCCTGGCAGCGGTTCCTTTGCCGGATTTCGTTGATCGGTCACGGTGTCGCCGATTTTTAATTCCGCCGTCGTCTTGATGTTCGCAATGAAGTAGCCGACATCGCCCGCATTCAATCGCGGCTGCGCATACATCTTCGGCGTGAATACGCCGACGTCTTTGATTTCGTAACGCGCGTCGTTGCGCATCAGCTTGATCGCCTGGTCCGGCTGCATGTGGCCCGAGACAAGACGCACGTAACCAACCACGCCGCGATAAACATCGAAGACTGAATCGAACACCAGCGCGCGTAAAATTTCGTCCTTCGGTTTTTCCGGCGGTGGAATGCGATGCACGATCGCTTCCAGAATTTCTTCGATCCCGATTCCCATCTTCGCGCTCGCGTCGATCGCTTCCTCGGCCGGAATGGCGAGAATTTCTTCCAGTTGTCGATGTACCGAAGGCACGTCCGCGTTCGGCAAATCGATTTTGTTGATCACCGGCACAATCGTTAGGCCTTGTTTGTGCGCGAGGTGAACGTTCGCCACCGTTTGCGCTTCCACACCCTGCGCGGCATCGACAATCAACAACGCGCCCTCGCACGCGGCTAACGAACGCGAAACCTCATAGGCAAAATCGACATGCCCCGGCGTATCCAAAAGATTGAGCCGATATTCCTGTCCATCTTTCGCGCGATACTTCATCGCCACCGGATGCGCCTTGATCGTGATTCCGCGTTCGCGTTCAAGGTCCATCGAATCGAGAAGTTGGTCCTGCTTGTCGCGTTCGTGGATTGTTCCCGTCGTCTCGAGCAAACGATCCGACAACGTCGTCTTTCCGTGATCGATGTGCGCGATGATGCAAAAATTACGCGTGTGCTCGATTGCCATTGCGAGCCGCCACTATGCGGGCGGTGGCAGAATCATTCAACCGCAAGAGGGCGCAGAGATCGCAGAGACGAACGTAATTCAGGAATTCTCTGCGGCCTCCGCGACCTTTGCGGTAAATAATCGACACGCATTCGCACCATTTGTAAGATCGACATCGTCATGCCGAAGCTCGTCATCGCCGGAACCGCGCACGAAATCGTCGAACAACTTACGACCTTCGGACGCGCGCCCGACAACACCATCGTCATCGACGATCCTTCCGTTTCGGGCCACCACGCGCAACTCGAGCTCAATGGCGAGATTTTCCGCCTGAAAGATTCCGGTTCGACAAACGGAACGCGCGTCAACGGTTTGCCCATCACGGAAACAACTTTGCGAATCGACGATCGCATTCGTTTCGGCGGAGTCGAAGCGCGCTTCGAAGCGGACACGACCGGCTCGCAGCCATTACCGAATGTCGAACAAGTCGAAGCGCGTCCCGCCGAAATGAGCGCCGCGCCGGTCGATTTCGCAAACGCATCGCCATTCCGCGCGCGCGCGAAAGATCGCGACCCAACGCGCACCGCCGTTTTCTCGGCAGGTGCGATTGCCGTTCTCGCGTTTGTCATCAGCATGGTCGCCGTCCTCGCGATGCACGCGCCTGTTCTCTGATTTGGAGGGACACGCGTCGTCATGTCCCAAGTTTTCTCGGAAGATTCGTCCGCAGATTTCGCAGATTTACACAGATTTTTCTTTCATCTGCGAACATCTGCGTAATCTGCGGATGATTTTTCTGTGGAAGACAAGCGCCTCCTCCTTTTCGACATCGACTCGACGCTCGTGAGCACGATGGGCGCGGGCA
>JBEEGX010000221.1:0-17445 GCA_041167105.1 Verrucomicrobiota bacterium | reverse complement strand
ATCTTAGCGGCCGATCTTGTGACCGCGGAGAAGTTGAAAGCGATTGTCGGCGAAGACGGCGACGTGCGTTTGTATGAGCCGCTGGCGAAACACACGACCTTGCGCGTGGGCGGTCCGGCGGATTTTTGGGTCGAGCCTCGAACTGAAAATGCGTTTGCCGAATTGATTCGGTTTTGCCGGCGCGAGAATCTTCCGCTGTTCGTCATCGGGCGGGGATCGAACTTGTTAGTGCGCGACGGCGGAATTCGCGGCGTGGTCGTGCATCCGAGCGGCGGCGAATTCGACAAGATCGACATCGTCGGAAATGAAATCACGGCGGGCGTAGGCGCGAAATTGCACGAGATCGCGTACGCGGCGCGCGCCGCAAATCTCGGCGGCCTCGAATGGATGGAAGGAATTCCGGGCGCGGTCGGCGGCGGCTTGCGCATGAATGCGGGCGCGATGGGCGCACAAACTTTCGAGAGCGTGGTGCGCGTTCGTTATCTCGACGGCGAAGGAAACGCGCACGCGAAAGATCGACATGAACTGGAAGTGCATTACCGGCACTTTCCATTGCTCGATAATAATTTCGCGGTGTCGGCGACGTTTCGCGCGGAGCCGGCGGAACGCGCTAAGATCGACAATCGATTGTCGGAATCGCAAGAGAAACGCCGTACGACGCAACCGGTTGCGAAAAGTGCCGGATGCATTTTTAAAAATCCGGACAGCACTCAGGCCGGAAAATTAGTCGATGAGCTCGGGTTAAAGAACACCAGCGTGGGGAATGCGCGCGTCTCGGAAGTGCACGGGAATTTTATCGTGAACGATGGCGGCGCGACCGCGAGTGAGATGCTGGAGTTGATCGACAAGATCAAGGCGACGGCGCGTGAGAAACGCGGCATCGAGTTACAAACGGAAGTGCAGATCGTGGGAGAGGATTGATGGAACTGCCGAAGAAAATCGCGGTGTTGAAGGGTGGGCCGGGCTCGGAGCGCGATGTTTCGCTCGCGACGGCGGCCGGAGTTTCGAAAGCGCTGCGCTCGTTAGGCTGTGACGTGGTTGATGTGGATGTCCGCGATGACAAGTTCGATTTGCCGGAAGATGTCGATCTTGCGTTCGTCGCCATTCACGGAACTTTCGGCGAAGACGGACAGCTTCAACGCATCCTGGAACAGCGCGGAATTCCATTCACGGGCGAGGGCGTGGAAGAAAGCGCGCTTGCTTTTGATAAGATTCGGTCGAAGAGGAAATTCCGTGAAGTCGGAGTGACGACTCCCGAATGGGAAGTGATCCAGGCCGGACAACGGCCCACGTTCCCGCTCCCTCTCGTCGTCAAAGCGCCGCGCCAGGGTTCGACCGTCGGCGTCTATATTATAAAGAGCGAATCAGAGCTGGAGCCGGCGCTGGCGGAGGCCGCGAAATACGATCGCGAATTGCTGGTCGAGAAATTTGTTCCCGGTCGCGAGCTGACGATTGGCGTTCTCGGCGATCAAGCATTGCCCATTCTCGAAATCATTCCGAAAGGCGGCTTCTACGATTTCAATACCAAATATCCGTTTCTGAATCCGTCGGCCGGTGCGAGCGCGGAACATGTTTGTCCGGCGAAGATCGACAAGGAAAAGACGCGCGAGATTCAGGAATTGGTTATGCGGGCGTTTCGCGCGCTGGGTCTGCAGGTTTACGGGCGGGTCGATGTGCTTTTGCCCAACGACGGCGCGCCGACCGTGCTCGAGATCAATACGATCCCGGGAATGACGGAAGCGAGTCTTTTGCCGGAAGCGGCGGCGGCGGCGGGAATCAACTATGTCGATCTTTGCAAACGCATCGTGAAGCTGTCGCTGGCGAAAGGAGCGTCGAAGTGAAACGTCCTCGTCCGCGGAACCAGCGCGTGTCGAAGCCGCGGCAGCGCCGGCAACAGCATTTGCTCGATGTGAAAGTGCGTTCGCGCAGCGCGGCGCAGCATCGCAACCGCAAAGTGCTGGTGGTGGTGTCGAAGCTCGTGCTCGTGCTCGCGCTTGCCGCGGGCGCATGTCTCGGCGCGCGCGCGGGATTGCGGCGGTTCTTTTTCGACAATCCCGATTATCGCCTGACGAATATCCAGTTTGAGACGGACGGAGCTTTGCAACGCGATCGCGCCCTCGACGTCGCGCAACTGCGTGACGGTGAGAACATTTTCCATGTCGATCTTGCACGAGTGCACGACAAATTGCAGGAGCTGCCGCAGGTCGATGAGGTGCAGGTAGTGCGGAAACTGCCTAACGAGGTCGACATTCGCGTGACGGAACGGAAACCGGTCGCATGGATCACGTCGGAAAAAACGATTTCGGATCCCTTCTCGTCGGACGCGGCGTATTTGATCGACGCGCGCGGCGTTTTGATGAAAGAAAAGAAATTGTTGCCGGAATATCTGGGACTGCCGCTGATCACGGGCTGCACGAGCGAGGCGCTCGCCGCCGGCAAGATCGTCGAATCATCCGAAGCGCGCGCGGCGCTGGAGCTGTTGCGCATGAGCACGCGCAGTTTCATGCAAACGCGATTTCAGATTCGCGAGATCGATGTGTCGAAAGGTTATTGCCTGCTCGTGACGGACAAGAATCGCACGCAGGTGACGTTCGGGTTCGAGAAGCTCGACACGCAACTGCAGCGGCTGGAGCAATTCCTCGTTTACACCGACGACACGAAGCAAGAGCTGGCGACGGTGAACCTGCTCGTGCAGCGGAATATTCCGGTGACGTTCGGCAAACCGGCGGCGGAAGTAATCAATGAAACGATTGTGCCTAACGAGCAGCCGCGGGTGATGAAGGCGTTGCCGCCGGACGCGCCGAAGTTTGGAACATTTTCGGCGACGAAACCCAAGCCGCAGCCGACGGCAGCGGCTACAGCGACGATGTCGATCAAGCGCGCGTTGCCGGTGACCAAAGGAAAGAAGAAATCGAATGGCGAGTAGCGATTTGTTAGTCGGATTGGAAATTGGGACGTCGAAGATTTGCGTTGTCGTGGGCGAAACGCGGCCGGACGGGACGGTGAAAATTCTCGGGGTGGGTCAGGCGCCATCGCGCGGCGTGCGCAAAGGCGAGATTGTCGATTTTGAAACGGCCATGAAATGCGTGCACGAGGCCGTGGTCGATGCCGAACAAAAAAGCGATGTGATGATTCGCAGCGTCTACGTCGGCGTGGCCGGCGCGCACATTCAAAGCTTCAACAATCGCGGTTGCGTCATTTTGCCGGAGGAGCGCGACGAGATCGATGAGCAAGATGTCGAGGACGTCAAGATCAACGCGCGCGAAGTGAGCTTGCCGGCGCCGAATGCGTTCCTGCATTCGATCATCCAGAGCTACCACGTCGATGGGCAGGAAGGCGTGCTCAATCCCGTCGGCATGCTCGGTCACCGACTCGAAGCCGATTTCCACATCATTCACGGCGTGCGCACGCGCATTCAAAACACGATCCGTTGCATAAAAGAATTGCCGCTCGATGTGGAGGACGTCGTCTTCACCGCGCTGGCGTCCGCGCAGGTCGTGCTCACGCAGCAGCAAAAAAATCTCGGCGCGCTCGTTATCGATATCGGCGGCGGCACGACCGATTTCATTTTGTATGTCGATGGCGCGGTGAAACAAAGCGGCGTGCTCGCGATCGGCGGCGATCACATGACGAACGACATCTCGATGGGTCTGCGCATTCCGATGGCGCGCGCCGAGAAATTGAAAGTGGAAGAAGGCAGCTGCACGCTCGGGAATTGTCTGCCCGGCGAAACGATTTTGTTGAAAGATGATTCGGGGTTTGCCGGCAAAGAAATCGAGCGCGAGACGCTGAACACGATCGTTCATCTGCGCTTGCGCGAGACGTTCGATTTGCTGAAGCGCAAAGTGGATGAAGAAGATTTCATCAATTACGCCGGCGCGGGAATTTTTCTGACGGGCGGATGCAGTTTGCTCAGCGGCATCGAACATCTGGCCGAGGATGTCTTCGACATGCCGGCGCACACCGCGCACGCCCAAACGATGTCCGGCCTAACGAGCGCGGTGGAAAATCCGCAATTCGCGACCGCGATTGGTTTGATCAAGTACGCGCAGGCGGTAAACGTCGATCGGCCGCGCCGCGGATTTGCCGGACGATTGTTCGGAAAACTTTTCAGCAACCGATGAATGCAAGATCGACAACGGAAAGATCGACATGATCCAACTCGCCAAGAACTACAGTTTGCCGAAGCGCGAACCGGAACCAATTCCTATTAAAGTCGTCGGCATCGGCGGCGCGGGCTGCAATGTGCTCGACCGCGTCGTGCTCGACGGCATGGACAAAGCCGATTTGGTCGCGATCAACACCGACGTGCAAGCGCTGACCAGCTCGGTCGCGGCTGCGAAAGTTCAACTCGGCCGCTCGACCACGCGCGGTCTCGGCACCGGCGGCGATCCGGAGCTCGGTTACCAAGCCGCGTGTGAGTCGGCCGATGAAATCCGCGAAGCGTTGCGCGATGCGCGCATGATTTTCATCTGCGCCGGACTCGGCGGCGGCACTGGTTCCGGCGCAGCGCCATTCGTCGCGCAACTTGCGCGCGAAGCCGGTTCGCTCGTGATCGCATTCGCGACCTTGCCGTTTTCGTTCGAAGGCAAACGGCGGTTGACGCAGGCGGAGGATGCAATCGTTAGGCTGAATCAAGTTGCCAACGCCGTGATTTGTTTCGAAAACGATCGCATGGGCGACATGGTCGCGCCGAACGCGGGAATTCATCAAGCGTTCGCGGTCGCCGATATCACCATCAGTCAGAGCGTGCGCTCGATTATTAATTTGATTCAACGGCCTGGCCTTATTCGCATCGGGTTCGACGATTTGTTCGCCGCGCTGCGGAGCCAAAGTGGCCGCTGTTTGTTTGGATTTGGCGAATCGGAATCGGACAATCGCGCGCACGATGCGCTGACGCTGGCGCTGAAAAGTCCGCTCATGGGCAAAGGCAAAATGCTGGCGGATGCGGCACACGTGCTCGTGCAAGTGGCGGGCGGGCCGGCGATGACGCTGTCGGAAGTGGAAATTTTGATGCGGGAATTGGGCAAGCATGTGCACGATCAAACGCAAATTATCTTCGGGACGGCGGTGGACAGCCGCATGGGAGAACGGTTGAGCGTGACGATCATCAGTTCGTTAGGTGAAGATGTCGATCTTACGCCGCCACAAACAATGCCGCCGCCAATGTGGGAACAGCCGCAAGCAACTGCTCCAATAGTGGAGGCGGCACCTCAGGCCGAACCAGAATTGCCGCCGCCTCCGCCGGTGATCGAGCCCGAGCCGTTGCCGCCGCAGGATTTGATTCCTTTCGAGGCAGCCGCGCCTAACGAGCCGGCGCCCGTGCTACCCGTTAAAAAACCAGCGGCCGGTCCGCGTTTGATTCCGCCGAAGAAAAAGCCGGCGCCACAACCTGCGCCCGTTGCCGCCGCGCCGCCGAAGCCCAAGCCGCAAAAGGTGCAGTCGAAACAGGAAGTGCTGCAATTCGAGCCGGTCACGCGCGGCCGTTTCGAAAAGAGCGAGCCGACGATCGTCGAGGGCGAAGACCTCGACGTGCCGACTTACCTGCGCAAGAACGTGCGGGTGAAGTAGCGATTCGTTAGGCCTGCCGCGCGAAAAGCGCGTCAGCGAAAAGCATGCGGCCGCGCGCATCGTGCAGCGCGTCGTAGATGCCGATGAGTGCGTAATTCCGCGCGAGCAGCCACGGCATGAGTTCGTAAAACCAGGTTTGCCCGTCGTACTCCTGGTGAAACAGCGCTTCGGTCGCGATAAGATCGACATCTCCGCGCGCAATGATTTTGGCGCCGCCTTCGAGCACGCGCAGATCGAAACCCTGACAATCGGTCTTCAAAAGATCGACATGTTCGATTTGGAGCCGCGCCAATTCATCGTCCAGGGTGCGGACTTCGACTTCGACGACATCGAGCGGTCGCAACTTCTCGGCGTAGGGCAGCGGGGAGTTCGGCGCGACGGTCGGCAGCAACGAACTCGTGACCGAATCGGCGTTGCGGAACAATTGTGTCCGGCCCGACGTTGCGCCGAGCGCGCAACGAACGCACTCGACCTTGCCTAACGAACTCGCAGTCCGTTGCAGTTCGCCGAAGGCACGTTCGTCCGGCTCGTAACAAATGACGCGCGCATTTGGAAACTCGCGCAAGATCGACATCAACCATTGCCCGGCATTCGCGCCCACATCGATAATCACCGGCCGCTCGCGGTTGCGCAGAAGCCGGCGCACATCCGCGGCCATGGCGACGCCGAACATCGACATCGGCCTAACGATATAACCGCGGCACTCGATCGCGTTTCGCAGCGCGCGCTTGATTCGACCGATCACTTCTTCAGCAGATCGAGTACGGAAGCCGTCATGCCGGCAATGGCGGTGCGAATGGTCGGCTCGGGCACCGGCAGAAATTTACTCGAATGCAACGACGGCAATGACGCGCCGGTCTTTTTCGATTCGGCGGCTTTGGCCGAATCGACAGCGCCGACGTTGAACATAAACGCGGGAATCGAATGATCGGCCAAACTGTATTCGGAAAAATCTTCGCCGCCCATCGTCGGATCTTTTTTGATAACGTTCGCGTCGCCGATCGCCGTCTTGAGCGCCGCTGTGATGCGTTTCGTGAGCTCAGGATTGTTATAGGTCGCGTTTACGGCTTCGTCCTTGAGCACATTCACCTCAGGCATTTTGTCAGGCGGCAATCCCGCAGCGGTCGCGCAACCTTTGGCGATGCGGTCGATGGCGGCGAGCGTGCGCTGGCGCACATCGTTTTTGTAGGTGCGCACCGTTATCTGCATCTTCACTTCGTCCGGAATAATGTTGTGCTTCGTGCCGCCGTGAATTGAGCCGACGGTCACGACAATTGGATCGAGCGGATTATTTTCACGCGAGGCGATCGTCTGCCAGGCATTGATCATTTCGGCCGAGAGCGCCACCGGGTCCTTCGTCTTGTGCGGATACGCGCCGTGACCGCCGAGTCCCTTCACGATCACGTCGACCGAATCGACATTGGCGTAGCAATACCCGTCGGTCACGCCAATCGTGCCGGCCGGCAGTTCCGCGTCGTCGTGCAACGCAAGCGCGTAAGTGGGTTTGCCGAAACGATTGTAGAGGCCGGCGTTCAACATCGCGCGCGCGCCGCCCACCATTTCCTCCGCCGGTTGTCCGATAAAAATCACCGTGCCCGACCATTGATCCTTCAATCGTTGCAACGCGCGCGCCGTGCCGATGAACGCGCTCATGTGAATGTCGTGGCCGCACGCGTGCATCACCGGGACTTCTTTGCCCTCGGTGTTTTGCATCGTCACTTTGCTCGCGTATTGCGCTCCGGTTTGTTCTTGTACTGGCAACGCGTCCATGTCCGTACGCACGAGAACGGTCGGGCCGGCGCCGTTTTTCATCACGCCGACGACGCCGTAACATTTCCAACCGGGCTTATCATATTTGCCGAAGTTCTCCGTCACTTCACAACCGACGGCGCGCAATTCTTTCGCGACAATGGCGGAGCTGCGTTCTTCTTTGGTCGAAAGCTCGGGATGCGTGTGCAGATCCTTGTAAATGGCGAGGCAGGATGGCAGCTCGCTCTCGGCGATTTTTTGTATCGATGTGTTCTGCGCCGCAGCGGGCAAGATCGACAAGAGTAAGATCGACAAGAGCGAAGTCTTCATCCCGCACTTATAGCGCGTTTTGAATCTGCGTAAATCTGCGCAATCTGTGGATGAACAATGGAATTTGAAAAGAACACGATGCTCTTCGGTGTCGATCCGACGCCGCGCATTGTCGCGATCGAGCTGGGCGAGACCGGAACCGTGCGCGTATATCGACGCGAAAAGGATGGAGCGACATCGGTGGACGTGGAGCCGTTTCATCCATTCGTTTGGGCGGACAGCGACGTTGTCGATCTTGGCATCGAGGCGGAAAAGCTCGCCGGCGATCTCAAATACGGCTGGCGCGTTACGGTCGACAGTTGGAAGGAATTGATCGCGCTGCGTAACGCGCTGAAGAATTCGGGGCGCAGTTACTTCGCGTTCAGCGATGCGGTGCAGCATTACCTCACCGCGACCGGGCGGACGTTGTTCAAGGATTTGCCGTTCGAAGAATTGAAACGGATGCAGCTCGAAGTGCTGGCGAACGACGAGCACATCATGAGCATCGCGCTCTCGGACAACAGCGGCTGGGACGAGCTGATCGTTGTCGATCCAAAAGATGTGGAGGAATCGGAGCACGCCGCGATTAAACGCCTAACGAGTCTGATTAAGGAACGCGATCCGGACGTGATCGAAGGCCACGACTTATTTCGTGTCGATCTTCCGCAAATTGTCGCGCGGGCGAAGAAGCTGAAGACGAAACTCGATTGGGGACGCAGCGGTGGATTTTTGCGCTCGCGTCCGTCACGGCTGCAAATCGCTGAGAAGACGATCGATTATCCTAAGTTCGCGCTCGATGGCCGGCATTTCGTCGACACGTTTTTGCTCGCGCAATTTTACGACGTCGGGATGCGCTCGCTCGCCGGTTTCGAGCGCGTCGATGTTGCGAAACATTTCGGGCTGTGCGACACCGAAGAATTTTCCGGACTCGCGGGCAAGGAATTGCAGCGTGCGTACATCGACAATGACAAATCTTTTCGCCAGCGCGCGCTCTGCGCCGTGCGCGAGACGCGCGCGATCTCAGATTTGCTGAGCCCGAGTTACTTTATCCAGGCGCAGATTTTTCCTTACAACTACCAGGACGTGATCGTTCGCGGGAACGCGACGCGGATCAACGCGCTGTTTCTGCGCGAATACTTTCGGCAACGCCATTCGATCCCGGAGTTTCGAATCACGCGTTCATTCGAAGGCGGCTACACCGACATCTTTTTCACCGGCGTCGCGCGCAACGTCTGGCATTGCGACGTCGCATCTCTCTATCCGTCGATCATGCTCCAGTTCAATTGCTTTCCCGCGACCGATCAATTGCAAATCTTCCGCCATTTGCTGACCGATCTGCGCACGTTTCGATTGCAAACGAAGTCGGACATGCGCGCCGAAAAAGATGCGCGGAAGCAACGGCATCTGCACGCGCTGCAGAATACGTTCAAGATTTTGATCAACAGCTTCTACGGCTATCTCGGTTTCGCGCAGGGACACTTCGCCGATTTCGACGCGGCCGCGCGCGTGACGCAGATCGGACGCGATTTGCTCAAGAAGATGATCGATTGGCTGAATGCCAAAGGCGCGAAAGTGATCGAAGTCGACACCGACGGAATTTATTTTGTGCCGCCGGACAAGATCGACATCGACGATTTGCAGAAAGGTCTGGCGAAGGAATTGCCGCCGGGAATTGAAGTCGAAATCGATGAGCAATTCGAAGCGATGTTCAGCTACAAGGCGAAGAACTACGCGCTGCTGACACGCGATGGCGAGGTCATCATCAAAGGCGGCGCGCTCAAGTCGCGCGGACTGGAAAAATTCCAGCGCGTGTTTCTGGAGGAGATGATCAAGCTCATCATGGAGGAAAAACCGAATGCGATTGTCGATCTTCGCAACGAGTTCGAGAAAAAAATTCGCAACCGCGAATGGAAGATCGACATGTTGATGAAGACGGACACGCTGCAGGATTCGCTCGACAAATATCGCGCGAAGATCGCCAGCTCCGCGCGCAATCGCGCCGCCGCTTACGAGCTGGCGCTCGCGAGCGGCCGCAATTACAAGCCGGGCGATCAGGTCAGCTATTATATAAAGGCGACGCCAAAGAAGGTTGCGGCTTATGAAGCGGCCAAACTCGCGAGCGATTTCGATCCGGAAAATCGTGACGAGAACGTCGATTACTACGTCGCGAAGCTGGATGAGCTCGTGAAAAAGTTCAGCGGCATCACCGCGACCGCGTCCGCGCCGCAGCAGGAGAGTCTCGCGCTGTAGTTACTTCGCAGCGACAGTGTCGAGTTGAAGCGCTTGGCGCAAATGCGGAACGAGTCGTTTGCTGAACTCGACTGAATCGGCGGCCGAGAGATGCGACCATTCCGGGCAGTCGAAACTTTTCAATTCGGGAAAATCTTCGAAATAGATTCCAGGCACGCCGGTTTGTTGGACCAGCGGATCCCAAGTTTGGGCGCGAGGCGTGTTTTTATCTTCGAGTTCTTTGAGTGGGCCGACGACAGGAAATCGCACGAAAACGATTTTGCCGCCGCGCGCGCGCAGTTTGTCGACACAAGTTTTCGTGTCACGGAATCGCGCCTGGATCGCGTGTTGGATTCCGGCGAGAAATTTTTCGGTCGGAACATAACTTGGCGGCGGTGGCGGCGTAAACAGACGCGCCCACCGGCTGCGCACTTTGTTCTGTAAACGGCCAGGCCGCGCGCATTGCTCGACCATGCGGGCGCGACGTTCGCGATCGATCGAGCAAAAGTATGGCGGCAGCGGCGGCGGCACCTGCGCGTATGGTCGATTGGGAATGGGCAGCTCCTCCAAGAGCGCTTCGAGCGACAAGTCGTCTTGTTTAAGAAAGGCGAAGCTCAACTCCAGCGGAACGGATAACTCGTGACTGACGCGTTGGGCCCAGGTCTGGCCGTGATAACGCTGCACCGCTTTTTGCGCGCGATCCATCGGTGGGCTGCCGGGCGGCGCAAAATAAATTCGCGGCAGAATGCTGCAGATGATGGTGCCGTGGAAATTTTCGTCGTTAGCCAAATCTTCGAACACGGGAAAGGGACAGGCGCCGGGTTGGGCGAGTTGCACCGGGCGTCGGCCGAGACCGCGCTCGATCTCGTCAAGATCGACATCGAACCATGCGCGTGAATCGCCGACGATGACGATGGATTCGGGCTCAACATGCCGCCGCGCTTCGGCCCAAAGATCGGTCGTATTGTTCAATGTCGGCGCGTAACCGCGCGATCGGCAATAAATTTCCCACGCCGCGACTGCGACAAATACCGCCACGACCACCGTGACGGCGATGCCGCGCCACGGATGCCGCGGTATTACCCGTTCAAAATTGGAAGTAGATGAAGGCATTGCTGCTTCCTTGAGTGAGAATGATGGCGGCGGCCATGAGGAACCAAACGGTCGCGACCGTCCAACGCGGCAGAAGCGCGACCGTTGCTTCGATGGACGTTTCGCGCATGCTCCAATGCGCGATGAGCAGGCCGATCGTGACAAGCGCGACCTGCAAAATTTCGCGCGTGCTTAAAATCGCGTCGGAATGCGAATGCAGGCCGAACATTCCGCCGATCATGCGGCTGGCGCTCTCGAAATTCGCAGCGCGAAAATAAACCCACGCGATGAGGACGGCGAAGTAGGTGATGAGACCGAGCGATAACTTCGGAATGAAATTGTCGATCCAAGGCGGCGGCCTAACGAGCGCTTTGAGCAAACGCTCGATCGCGAGATAACTTCCGTGCAGCAATCCCCAGACGACAAACGTCCAGGCCGCGCCATGCCAGAGTCCGCCGAGAAACATGACAATGACGAGATTGACCATCGCGCGCGCGGCGCCGAGACGATTTCCGCCGAGCGGAATGTAAAGGTAATCGCGCAGGAAGGTGGAGAGTGAGATGTGCCAGCGCCGCCAGAAATCCGAGAAGCCGATGGCGGCGTAAGGGAATCGGAAATTATCCTTGAGATGAAAGCCGAGACAAAGCGCGGCGCCGATCGCGCAGGTCGAGTAACCAGCGAAGTCGCAAAAAATTTGTCCGGCGAACGCGATCACGCCCGTCCACGAATCGAGCGCCATTAATGGTCCGGCATAACCGAAAACGCGATCGGCCGAACCGGCGAGAAGCGTATCGGCGAGCACGACTTTTTCGAAAAGGCCGAGCGTCATGAGCAGCAATCCCCAGAGAAAGCGTCCCTTTTGCAATGGGGGCGGCGCTTCGAGCTGCGGGAGAAAATCGCCTGCGCGCACGATTGGTCCGGCGACGAGCTGTGGGAAAAACGAAACGGCGAGAGCGAAGTCGCGCAGCGAGCGCGTCGGTTTCATCACCCCGCGGTAAATGTCCAGCGTGTAGGAAAGCGAGTGAAAGGTGTAAAACGAAATACCGATCGGGAGAAAGACATCGAGATGCGGCGGTTTGTATTGAATGCCGCCGCGCGCGAGGACCCACGTGAAATTTTCGAGCAGGAAATTTCCGTATTTGAAAAACCCAAGCATGCTCAGGTTCACCGCCACGCTGATCCAGAGCCAAATGCGTCGCTGGCGTGCATTGTCGATCTTGCCCATTTTGCGCCCGAGATAAAAATCGAGCGCGGTCGTCGAAAAAAGCAGCGCGGCGAATGGCGGATTCCATGCGCCGTAAAAAAGGTAGCTCGCGATGAGGAGCAGATTCTTGCGCCCGTTCCACGCGCGCATGCTCCAGTAAAGCGCGAGCACGAGCACGAAGAAGGCAACGAACGTGAGCGAGTTAAACAGCATCGGTCGCGGTCGTGTTTAGATGATTTCGTGGCGTGCTCAAGCAAGATCGACAATCACTCTTGCTCTTGTTTCGCAAGCTGCGCTTGTTTGCGCGCCAGCCAAATGCTCAGCGCGCACCAACCGGCGGTCACCGGTACCGCGACCCAACTGATCGCGTTGAGATTGAGCCCAAGTCCATGCAAGCCGCTGTAGGACCACGCGCCTAACTGGTCGCCGACGCGATAACCGAGCGTGTCAGTCACGCTCTTCACTTTGTATTTATCTTCGCGCTTCAAGACCGTGAACAGAAGTTCGCGCGATGGTCGCATCAAGGCGTAGGCGGACGCGCGCCGAATCACTTGAAACGCCGCGAGCAAACCGAGTGTCGGCGCGATGGCCATCGCGACGAAGCCGATCATGCTGAGTAAAGGAGTTGCGACGAGCGTGAATGGGATGCCAAACCATTTCAACAATCGTCCCGTCAGAAAAATCTGCACGACGACCGTGATGGTGTTTACCCACATGTCGAGATGCGCCAGGAAAATTGTGCGTGTGCCGCTGTCTTTAAGCACCTGGCGGGTCAGATCGGATTGTTGGAAATAGGCCCAGGTCGAAGTGCTGGTATAGAGAAGGATGGCCACGCCGAGACCGAACAAATACGGCGAGCGGCAAATGTGACTTACCCCTGACCAGATACTGCCGCCGACTGGTTCGTCGTGGCCGCGCGATGGTTCATTGCGATCGGTCGTGCGATGTGGAAACAAAAATACCAAACCCGCCGCGATTCCGAGCAGCAAACAGGAAACGAGAAGGAGATTCGCGGGACCGACTTGTTTAACATAATTCGCGGTGATGAATGGGCCGACGATTCCGCCTAACGAGCCGCCGACGGCGATGAAACCGTAGAGCCGTTTGCCTTGCTCGACCGTGAACAGATCAGTCATGAACGCCCAGAAAATGGCGGTGTTGAAAAGATTGAAGACGCTAACCCAAACGTAAAAGCTGCGACCGACCCAGACCTGTTGCGCCGGCGAGGCGCTGCGCATAAGCGCGAAGAACAGGAGCAGATTGAGAATAAAAAAGCTGTACGCGAGCGGGATGAATCGGCGACGCGGCAGGCGCGCGACGATGGCGGCGAAGAGCGCGTTCGCGACCAGCATCGCGATCAAGGTCGCGGTGAACATCCAGGGCAACGCTTCGAGTCTGTTGCCGGCGGCGATGCTGTCGCGGATCGGCCGCATAATGTAGTAGCCGGTGAGGATAATGAAGTGGAACGCGAACCCGAGCCAGAGCGCGCGCAGCTCGTTAGGCCTGACGTCGACCGCCTTGGTGAAAAGGCGATTTAACTTTGCTTTTGTTTCTTCCACGCGGCGAGAACTTCAGCTTCGCGTTCCGGGGTGAGACCGGCTCTCAAATGCGATTGTCGATCTTGCGATTGCGACTTAAACCACGTGAGAGTGTCGCGCGCAGTCTCGGCGAGCGGACGAAACGTCAATCCTTTCGCCAGCGCTTTATCGATCTTCGTTTGCGAAAGTCCGCTGTCCTTGCCCGTCCAGACCGGCATATCCGACCATGGCGAGACTTTTTGCGCGGTCAGGAAATCTTCGTCCGCCCACGTAAACTTCGCGTTGGATTTCAGCGCGCCTTTGATTCCGTCGAGCATTCCCCCAATCCCGAGCGGCTTCGTTGGCCCGGTCGCGTTGTAAATTCCGCTTTCGCGATTTTCGGCCATACGAATGGTCCACTCAGCGAGATCGCGGGCGTCGATGAATTGCACCTGATCGTTCGGCGAACCGGGCGCGAGCACTTCGCCGCCGCGATCGATCCTCACCGGCCAATAAGTGAAGCGATCGGTTTCATCGCGCGGTCCAACAATCAATCCCGGCCGAATCACCAGCGTCTTTCCCGGAAACCATTTCTCCGCTTCTTTTTCCGAAAGCGCTTTGAGCGGACCGTAGGTTTTGTATCCGGACGCTTTCATCGCTTCCATCGTCTCTTTGTACGGATCGGCGCCTTCGTATTTTTCCGTCGGCCCAGTTTCATCGACACCGCTCTTCACTTCGCCGTAAACGGAAATGGTGGAGATGAAGACGTAACGCTCGACGTTGCCTTTGAGAATTTGCGCGGCGTCGCGCACCCACGCCGGCAACGTCGTCGGGTTATCGATCACGACGTCCCATTGTTGATCTTTCAACGCGTCGAGCTTGCCATTGCGGTCGCCGATGAGCTGCTCGACTTCGTTAGGCAATTCGCCGGGATGCGTTTTGCCGCGGTTGAACGTCGTGACCTTGTGCCCGCGGGCGAGCGCATACTTTACCTGATACGGCCCGGTGAATCCGGTCCCGCCGAGAATGAGAATGCGCAAAGGCTTCACCGCTTTCTCCGCGAATAACGATGTCGATCTTGCGAAGGCAAGTGCAGTCGCGGCGGACATTTTGATGAAGCGCCGGCGGCTCGTGTTCATGGTTGGCGATTACGAACGCAGGTTTATTCTTCTCTTCAACAATGAACCGGCGCAAAGCGGCGAAGCTGATTAGTGGAACGGCGGCCGGATTACTTTTGCCAATCGGCGCGCGCGCGGCGAGCGAATCATCTGCGGTGATCACGCGCGCGATTCCGTCATCCGCCGAAAAGCTGCCGGTGATAGGTCTCGGTTCGTGGCAAACGCTCGATGTCGATCTTCGCCCGGACACGGGCAAGCAGCTCGGCGATGTTCTGTCGCAATTCGTGAAACTCGGCGGACGAGTGATCGATTCCTCGCCGATGTACGGCAAATCGGAGGAAGTGATCGGCACGCTCGCGACCGAGCGCGGCTTGCACGACAAACTTTTTCTCGCCACGAAAGTTTGGACGCGCGGCAAAGAGGCGGGGGTTCAATCGATGGAACATTCGATGTCGCGATTGCAAACCAAGCGCATTGATCTCATGCAGGTGCACAATCTCGTCGATGCCACGACCCATCTCACGACCATGCGCGAATGGAAGGCGCAAGGCCGCCTGCGTTACATCGGCATCACGCATTACAGCGCGAGCGCGTTTGCGGAAGTGGAGAAGGTGATGCGCGCGGAGGAGCTCGATTTTCTCCAGATCAATTATTCGATCATGGAACGCGAAGCCGAGGAGCGCATTTTGCCGCTCGCGCAAGATCGACATGTGGCCGTGCTGATCAATCGGCCATTCGGCGGCGGCGATCTGTTTTCGCGTGTGCGCGCAAAACCGTTGCCGGAATGGGCCGCGGAATTCGATTGTCGATCTTGGGCGCAGTATTTCCTGAAGTGGATCGTGGGGCATCCTGCGGTGACGTGCGCCATTCCGGCGACGAGCAATTTGGGCCATCTCGAAGACAACATGCGGGCCGCGGTCGGCCGTTTACCCGACGGAAATGCCCGGCGAAAGATGATCGAATTTGTCCGGAATTTATAGGCCGGCCCGACCCTCTAAAAGATTTTTCAGTTTTTTGGCAAAAAAGGGGTTGCACGGTGCGCCACTTGCATGGATAGGGGGCGCTTCCAATGTCCAAAATCACCCCCCTGATCGCTGTTTCCCTCACCTCACTCTTTACCGCCACTGCTATGCACGCGGCGGCTAAGACGCAGTTCACGTTCAAGGATCCCAATGGCAGATCGCAGTCCGTGCGCGTCATCACCAAATACCAGGTGAAGAAAATTCAGCATCCGTTAGCGAAGATCGACAGCAGCCTTAATCCGAAATTGATGCGGGCGGCGACCATCGCGCAGGAGCGGGCGAATGCGCACTCGCGCTCGCGCTGCTGGCATTATGTGAAGGAGGCCTTGCTCGCTTCCGGCGCAGTCAGCTCGTATCCCGCAACCGTTTACGCGAAAGAAGCCGGTGGTGAATTGGTGAATAAATACGGCTTCAGGAAACTTTCCGTGCGCGATCCATATAAGGCGCCGGTCGGTTCGGTGCTGGTTTACGGCGCGAGCAAAGCGGCCGGCCACGTCGAGATTCGGACGAAGGACGGATTCGTGAGCGACTTCAAATCGAAGATCGCGTCGCCCCGTCCGCTCATCGGCGTTTACGCGAAGTCGTAACGCAGTCGATTGTCGATCTTACGCAAGCTATAGCAGCTTCGCGTTCAGATTAATCTTCGCGCCGGCGAGAACGACAGAGACCGGACATGTTGTCTTCGTCTTCTCGGCCAGCTCGCGGAATTTCGCTTCGTCGATTCCCGGAACCTCGGCCTGCACGTCGAGATCGATCGTCGTGATCTTCGGTCCGCCGTCGAGCATCTCGAGTTTCACTTTCGCAGTGGTGCTAACTTTCTTTCCGGGTGAACCGGCCTTTTCGAGATTAGCCGAGAGCGCCATCGAATAACACGCCGCTTCGGCCGCGCCGATGAGCTCTTCGGGATTCGTGCCCGTTCCCTCTTCGAAGCGCGACGAAAATGAATAGGCGCCCTCGTACGCGCCGCTGCCGAGTTTCAATGTGCCTTTGCCGCCCTTGAGTGTGCCTTCCCAAACTGCCGATCCGGTTCGTGTCGCCATAATTCCGGAAACTAAACGCGTCTTCGCGCGCCGTCTACGTTCGTGGTTGTGGCAGCGGCTTTGCCGCGATCGCGAGATGGTCGGGCATCGGCGCGTCCAAGCCTAACGAAAGCCGGAAAGGAGTAGATGTCGATCTTGTACCATGTCGATCTTCCGGTGTTTCTACCTGGACCGTCATGAATGGCGAATGCGACGCCATCCATTTCTCGGCATCAGCTTTGGTTTCAAAAAAACGGTCGATCACTAACGCGGCCCGTTGCGCGGCGGTGCGACCGCTCGAGCGCGCGGCTTTGCGATTGGTCACATCAGGCCCGCTATCGACGGCGACGCAAGTGACGTCGGCAAAAATTACTTTGCTGCCGAAGGGAATCTTTTTCGGATCGACCGCGCAATGTCCGGAGCGCAAGCGCGCGCCGTTCGAGGATGCGCGCAGACCGCAGCCTTCGCTTTTCCAATAGGCGGTGACACGCGCGAGCACGGAACGCGGTTCAGCGCTCGCCGTGTTCGCGATTAATAGAATTCCGAATGTGATGATTGAAGTTAACGATCTCATACTGCGGTAAGGGAGGCCGGCTTTTGCGCGACCGCCGAGTT
>JBEEGX010000220.1:0-16479 GCA_041167105.1 Verrucomicrobiota bacterium | reverse complement strand
ATCTAAGTCCCTCGTTGACGACGAGATAAAGTTGTCGCGTGAATTTGCGCGAGCGCGTCGATGTTCCGTCAACGGGAACATCGCGTTCCGAATTTGGGACGATGCAAATCGCTCGCGGCCCGCGGCGAAATGCAATTGTCGATCTTAGCGCGAGACGAAAAGCTATTCGGATTTACGGCCGAACCACTTCCGCTTTTTCTTCGGCTTCTCTTCAGCGGCGGCCGGTTTTTCCTTCTTCGCCTCTTCCTTCTTGGCCGGCGCAGCCGGGGTTTCGGCGGGAGCTTCCGACACCGTTTCTTTTTTGGCCTTCTTCGATTTCTCGTCCTTCGGTTTTTCTTCCGTCACCGGCGCGGCATCGACCCATTCCAGATACGCCATCAACGCGGAATCGCTCATGCGCGGTCCGAGCTTAACGATGCGGGTGTAACCGCCGTTTCGCGTAGCGGAGCGCGGCGCGATGTTATCGAACAGTTTTTTGACCGCGTTTTTCTGCCGCAACACCGCCACAGCGGTGCGTCGCGCGTGCAACGAACCGTTCTTGCCGAGCGTGACCATTTTCTCCGCGAGCGGCCGCGTCGCTTTCGCTTTGGCCAGCGTCGTTTTGATGCGCTCGTGCTCGATCAAGCTGCAAACCTGATTCGCGAGCAGCGCTTTGCGATGCTCGGCCGTGCGTCCGAGTTTGACCGTTTTCTTTTGGTGCCTCATGCGCGGTGAAGTTGATTGTCGATCTTGCCTTCGTTAGGCAGTGGCGGCGCCATTCGGGCTCGCGCCATCTACGCTAGCGGCCGGCATGTCCACCATGCCGGTCTCGAATTTCATTCCCAGCCCCAGGCCTAACTGTTGCAGCTTGTCCTTGATTTCGTTGAGCGATTTCTTGCCGAAATTGCGATACTTCAACATCTCGCCCTCGCTCTTCTGCGCGAGCTGACCCACGGTCGTGATGTTGGCATTGTTCAAGCAATTGGCCGCGCGCACGCTGAGTTCGATCTCGTTCACGCTCATGTTGAGCAGCTTCTTCAGCTTGACGTTTTCCTCGCTCACGCCGGCTGGCGTTTCGTCGAACTCGATCACGTCTTCATTGAAGTTCACGAACACGTCGAGGTGGTGACGCAAGATCGCGGACGCTTGCAGCAACGCATCGTCCGGCGTCAAACGCCCATCGGTCCAAACATCGAGCAGCAGCTTATCGTAATCGGTGCGCTGACCGACACGCGTGTTCTCGACCGCGTACTTCACCCGCGTGACCGGCGAGAAGATGGAATCGATCGGGATGAGACCGATGGGTTGATCGGCGCGCTTGTTTTCTTCGCCGGTGGCGAAACCGCGACCGACGCGCACTTCCAGCTCGGCATCGAACTTCTGCTTTTTGTCGATCGTGCAGATGAGCTGCTTCGGGTTCAACACCTCGAAGCCCGCGACTTCCTGAATGTCCTTGGCGGTGATTTCGCCCTCCTTGTTCACGGTGAGCGCCAACTTCGTCGCTTCGTGATCTTCAGCTTTAAATTTAATCTTTTTGAGATTGAGAACGATGTCGGTCACGTCCTCGACCACACCGGGAAGCGTGGCGAATTCATGTTGCGCTCCCGTGATTTTCACGGCCGTAATCGCCGCACCTTCAAGCGACGAAAGCAGTACTCGCCGAAGCGAGTTGCCGATGGTGTGACCGTAACCGGCCTCAAATGGCTCGGCTGTGAATCTGGCGTAGGTATCTGTGGCCGTGCTCTCGTCTTTGGTGAGAGTCTTCGGCATTTCAAACCGACCGTAACGAACTGGCATAACTAATTTTGCGATTGTCGATCTTGTGATTGTCGATCTTGCGAATCGAAAATCTGAAACCTTAAATCTGCAATTCCTCCTGCCGGGTTTCCCCTGGCGAGTGTGGCTTCACGTCCAGCGACGGAGACCCAGGGACCAACGGCGTAATTTAAAAACTCGCTGCGGAGCGTGGAATAAAGACGACTCCGGCGCCTTTGCAAGTCAATCTTCGACCACTTCGTCCGGCAACTCGTTCGGCCCGTCGGCCGTCTTCGGAAAATGTTCCGCCAGGACGCGGCCGATCTCGTGAATGGCATCCACGATTGCGTCGCTGAATCGCTCGTTCCGAAAATGTTCCCGCATAAGATCGACAACTAGTTGCCAATAACCTTCACCACAACGTCGATGAATCCCTTCATCGCCGACCACCGCGAATTTGTGCGCGCGCGGCGCAACAAAAATCAGGACGCCATTTCGTTCGCGCGTCTTGTGCATGCCGAGCCGGTGAAATCTTCGCGTCGCCGCCGCCAGCGCATCGCCTTCCAGTTTTCCGCGCTGAATATAAACACGAATTTCAGCCGACGTTTTCGCTTCCGCCTCTTTGATCGCGCGGACGATACGATCGTGTTCGAGTTTGCCCAGAAATTCTTTCGTGCGCATTTCACCAACCCCCGCTCGACCCGCCACCGCCAAAACTTCCGCCGCCGCCGCTGAATCCGCTGAAACCGCCGCCACCACTTCCAGACGACCATCCACCGCCGCTGCCTCCGCTCGGCCACCAACTCACGTACGGCCCGCGCGAACCTGAATAGCGATATCCGCGTTTTCGCGCGCGAAAGATCGAGATCATCACAATCACAAAGAGAATCAGGAACACCAATCCGCCGCCGCCTCCATTTCGATTTGTCCGTCGTTCCCGAACGGTCGCGCCGTCGCCTTTGTATTCTCCACGAATCGCTTTGAAGATGAGATCGATCCCTTCCGCCAGTCCGCCTTCGTAATCGCCGCTGCGGAAATGCGGAGTGATGTGATTGGCGCGAATGTCGTAAGCCGTCGCGTCAGGCAGCGCGCCTTCCAATCCATAACCCACCTGGATCGACATCTTGTGATCTTGCGTGAAGACGAGCACGGCGACGCCATTGCGTTGCGCTTTCGACCCGATGCCCCACGATTGCGCGACGCGTTGCGCGTAATCGGCGATGTCCGAACTGCTTTCCATCTTCGGAAAAATCGCGACCACGACCTGGTTCGAAGTTTCGCGTTCGAATTGCGCGAGCTGCTCGTTGAAACGCGACGCCGCTTCTTTCGAAACCACGCCGGCGTAATCGTTGAAATACGCGGCCGGTTTCGGCGGAATGACTTCGGCCGCGTGCGCGTTGATCGCGACCAGCGCAAACAAAAGCGCGATGCGTTTCACGCGAGAGTTGATTGTCGATCTTTCATGCAAGATCGACATCTGCATTTACGGCGACGCCGTGGCCGCAGCGCTCGGCGCAGGCGAACCGAAATTGAAATTCACCGTCGGCGCTTTCTCCGCGCCCGGTTGCGCATTGAAATACGGTCGCGGCGTGAAGCCGAACATTCCGCCGAATACGTTCGTCGGAAAACTCCGCACCTGCGTGTTGTAGCTTTGCACCACTTCGTTGAATTTGTTCCGCTCGACTGCGATGCGGTTCTCGGATCCTTCGAGTTGCGCTTGCAACGTCAAAAAATTCTGGTTCGCCTTGAGCTCGGGATACCGCTCGCTCACCACCAGCAAACGCGACAACGCGTTGCTGAGTTGTCCCTGCGCCCGCTGAAATTCTTCGAGCTGCGCCGCGTCCGTCGGCGCTTTGTTTGGATCGAGCTGTACGCGGCCGACACTCGCGCGCGCATTCGTGATTTCCGTCAACGTCGACTTCTCGAAATTGGCCGCGCCTTGCACCGTGTTCACCAGATTCGGAATGAGATCGGCGCGGCGCTGATAAACATTTTGCACCTGCGCCCATTGCGCATCGACCGCCTGTTGCGACCGAACGAGCCGGTTATACATGCCCACGCCCGCGAGCGCGGCGATCACGAGCACGAAGACGAGGATGAGAACAATTCCACCACAACCGATGGCAAACTTATTCATAAGATCGACAATCGTTCACTCGCTAACGTCCGAGCACAAGTCGCAGAAATTTCGAATCGGAGAATTTCGCATCGCGGCCTTGTCGCACAATAATCGCGTTCATCGACGGAATCACGAACAGGCGTTGATAACCCGAGCCGAGCGCGACCACCATATCGTTAGGCGCGGCGCGACAAATGGAGATGTCGATCCAACGCGCGCGTTCCCATTTCAGGTCGAGATCTTTTTCGACGTCGATCTCGCGGCCATTCGCGCGATTCAACCAAAACGTCAGGCCGTACGATGGATTCGCGCTCGATCCAGTGAAGGCTTCGCGCAATAAATTCGCCGGAACAATTTGATAACCATGGTAACTGCCGTGACCGAGAATCATCTCGCCGAATCGCGCCCATTCAGCCGCGCTCAATTCAAATCCGCTCGCCGGCAGAGGATTGCCGCGACCGTCGCGCTTGAATTCCATGCTCGTTAGGCCGAGCGGCGAGAGCACGTTTTCCTGGATGTAAGAGATTGTCGATCTTCCACCGAGTTTTCGCCGAAGCAGTTCGCAAAAAATCTGAAGATGACTGGGGCCGTAAATGAAGCGCGTGCCCGGTTCCGCTAAGATC
Organism: Verrucomicrobiota bacterium; assembly: GCA_041167105.1. Classification (GTDB taxonomy): domain Bacteria; phylum Verrucomicrobiota; class Verrucomicrobiia; order Chthoniobacterales; family UBA10450; genus JAJPGZ01. The sequence goes on along the minus strand of JBEEGX010000220.1, from coordinate 12,003 downwards.
GACAATCGAATTGCCATGGCATTTCGATCCGAAAGCGATTGTCGATGCAACATCGACGCGCCGTCGATCCCGTCGGTTTGGTTGAGCAACTGCCGAATCGTGATCTGCGATTTGCGCGGATCGCTTTTCCATTCCGTGATCGTGTCGGCGACATGCTCGTCGAGCTTGATCAATCCATCGCGCACCGCACACAGCGCAGCAACGCCCCAAAAACTTTTCGTGCCGCTGAAAATCGGCCAGCGCAGATTGGCCGCGCCGCCGTTGGCGTAATGCTCGAAGACGGTGTGACCGTTTTGCATGACGAGCATGGCGACGCCGCGTTTGCTCTCGGAATATTTCGCGGCGCGCGCGCAATTCGCCGGCGTGATGTCCGCGAATGCGATTGTCGATCTTGCGAGAAGCAGCGCGATCGACAGCGCGACCGCGCGGATCATTCGCTCGTGACCGGTGCAGGTCGCGGCGCGGTCGGCAAATGTCGCGTGCGCAATTCTTCGACGTTCGGCAGTTCGTCGAGATTGCGCAGACCGAAGTGATCGAGAAAAAATTGCGTCGTCTCGTACAAGAGCGGTCGGCCCGGAATGTTCTCCGCGCGTCCAGTCATTTTCACGAGCCCGCGTTCGAGCAACGTTTGCAAAACAGCATCGATGTTCACACCGCGCACGGCTTCGACATCGGCGCGTGTGATCGGCTGGCGATAGGCAATGATGGCGAGCGTCTCGAGCGCGGGCGCGCTCAGCCGCGCTGGTTTTGGTTCGGGAAATAATTGGCGGACGTAATTCGCGTACGCCGGATCGCTCGCGAGCTGCCAGCCTTCCGCGCGCTCGACCAATTGAAACGCGTGTTGCTGCTCGATGTATTCGACTTTCAACTGCTCGAGTGCGGCTGCGACTTCGGCTTCGCGCGGATTCGGGAGCTCGTTAGCCTGAAAGTCCGCCGATTCACCGGCGCGTTTGATAAGATCGACAATCTCCTTTGGCGGCAGCGGTTTTTGTGCGCTGAAGAGAAGTGCTTCGATGACGCGCGGCAATGTCATCAGTTTGCTCCAATCGCAGATTGAATCGCATCGGCGATACGAGTGGCGTGCTTGTCGATCTTATCCAATTCGCGGCCTTCGATGAGCAAACGAATCTTCGGCTCGGTCCCGGAATAACGCAGCAGCACGCGGCCCTTGCCGCCAAGCTCGCGCTCGACTTCGTCGCGTAATTTCACGACTTCGCTTAAATCTTCTATGGGCGGTTTCGCTTTCACTTTCAGATTCCGTTGGGCCTGCGGATATTTTTTCAAACACGCTTTTAATTTGCTCAACGGTTGACCGGTCTCGTGCATGATGCGCAAAATTTGCAGCGCGCTGATGATGCCGTCGCCGGTGGTCGTGAAATCGCGGAAGATAATGTGTCCGCTTTGTTCGCCGCCGAGATTGAAATTTTTCGCCGTCATTTCTTCGATGACGTAACGATCTCCAACTTTTGTGCGAATCACGCGCCCGCCGGCCGCAGTGATCGTTTCATCGAGACCGAAGTTGCTCATGACCGTGGCCACGAGCGTGTTTTGTTCAAGGCGCGCGTTGCGCAAAAGATCGACAGCCGCAATCGCGAGAATTTCATCGCCATCGACGATCTCGCCGTTTTCGTCGCAAAGCAGGACACGATCGGCGTCGCCGTCGTGCGTGATGCCGACGTGCGCGCCGGTTTCCTTGACGATGCGCTGGATTTCTTCGGGATGGGTGCTGCCGCAACCGGCGTTGATGTTGATCCCGTTCGGTTCGTCGTGCCTAACGATCACTTCTGCGCCGAGCTCGCGCAAAATGCACGGCGTCGATTTGTAAGCCGCGCCATTCGCGACATCCACCGCGACGCGCATTTCTTCGAGCGACATTTTTCGCGGGAAACTCGCCTTCGCGAATTCAACGTAACGTCCGAGCGCGTCGTCGATGCGCGCGGCGCGGCCGATTTTTCCGGCGGTCGGACGGACATTGTCGATCTTGCCGGAGAAAACGAGATCCTCGATTTGCGCTTCGATTTGATCGTCGAGCTTGTAGCCGTCGTGCCGGAAAAATTTAATGCCGTTGTCTTCGTAAGGATTATGCGACGCGGAAAGAACGATGCCGGCATCGGCGCGCAATGAGCGCGTGATGTACGCGACGCCCGGCGTCGGCAGCGGGCCGATGATGAGCACGTCGACGCCTAACGAAGTGATGCCGGCGACGAGCGCGTTCTCGAGCATGTAGCCGGAGAGGCGCGTGTCTTTACCGAGAACAATTTTGCGGCGTGCGCCTTCGGTGTGCGCGCGCGGATTCAATTGGGTGATGACGTGCGCGGCGGCGCGGCCGAGCTTCAACGCTGTCTCCGCGGTGACCGGTTCGACATTCGCGACACCGCGCACGCCATCCGTCCCGAAAATCTTCTTGTCGATCTTGTCCGCTTTGCTCATGGCGTGGCGGCTTTCTGCCGGTCGTGATCGCTAAAGAAAACGCATTCGTTTTCCAACCCGAGCAACGTCGCCCATTTCAACGCGAATTTGTTCGGGTCGATCGTGCGTTGAATCACCGGCGCCCAATCGCGGTATTCGCCTTTCACGATGTCGCGCAGTTTATTATCGCCGCCACTGACCGGCGTGAGATAAAGCCCTTTGATCGGCATCCCGAGCATGCCGTAGTCGCTGAGCTCGGTCATGGTCTTGATCGTGTCCGGCACCCACACCGCCGGCCGGTCAGCATACCACGCGACGGCCCACGGCATATCGGAGGCGGTGACTTCGTTAGGCTTCATCCAATTATTTAGCACGGCAATGTAGGGCGGGACGTACGGCGGCCAGCGCACCTGCGATTTGCTCGGGCCGAACAACATGCGCAGCATCGCGTCCGCCATTGGCAGCGCGCACATGATGAACAAAAGTGTGATGAACCCGAGTCGCGCCAGTCGAATATCGATGCCGAGCCGATTCCATTGCACGAGGAGAAATGCGAGGCCGTAGCAGGTCATGATCGGCATGAACAAGAGATGCATTTGGTTCGCGGCCACGCCTTGTTCTTCGTTCACGCCGAAGATCGACATGCCGGCGACAGCGCCGAGCCACATCGCGAGTACGATCCAACGCACCGTCGCGGTCTCGGATCGTTTGAAGGTGTGCGTGAGTGCGACAAAAAATGTGAGCGCGACGATGCTCCAGCCGAGATAATCAAAAATGCGGCCGGTCTGCGCGAAGAGGTTCGTCGTTAGTTTGTCGCGGAACGCGCGCGGACCGACGCCGGCAAGATCGACATCGACCATTCGCATCCAACCCGCTTCGGTGTGCCCGCCGGTGCCGTCGAGCACGGAATAAATCGCGGCACCGGCAGGATTACCGCTGACGACGAAAGTCCGCAGCAGCCACGGCATGTAGATAATCGCGAAGGCGGCGAGCACGATAATGGCGGCCCAACCGCGCGGGCGAAAAAAGAAAACGCAAAAGATTACCGCCGCGATAAACATCCAAATCGTGAGCGCGTGAGTGAGCGCAAGTAATCCGAAGCCGACGCCCATGACCGCGAGCCAAACGCCGACCCGCCCGCCGCCATAACTTGCTTCGACCGCGCGCACGAGCGCGTAAAGCGTCGCGTTAAACAAAAACAACAACAGCATCTGCGGCAAACCGGACAGCGAGTATTGCCACATCATGTCGCAAAGCAGAACGAGGCCGCATGCGAGTAGCGCGAGACGGCGATCGAACAAGCGTTTGGCCAGGAAATACAAAACCACAACCGAGCCGAGGAAGAGCAAGATCGACATCCACACGATGGCGACGTCGGCCGCGGCGACGACATCGCGCGGCCCCATGTGCAAACGCGATCGCACCGGAACGAGCGCGATGGCGTCGACCAATGGCGGCAGCGGCGCGTTGTAAGTGTCGGTCCAAATTTTCTGCGGAACGTTTTTGCCGTGCGCCTGTAATTGCGCGATCGCGCGGGGCCGCGCGAACTTCGTGCTCCAGCCGTGCCCGCGCGCAATTTCGCGACCGATCTGTGCCTGGTCCATCGCCTGACTCGTGGCCAGGCCGCGGACGTGGCCCGGGTAAACCGTATAGAAAATCGCGAGGAAAATGATCCCGAGCACGGCAAGAAGACGCCGCACCCAAACCGTGAGCGCGCCCGCTTCGAGTGCGTGCACGGCACGTTGAATGGCTTCGGCGGCTCCAGGCATTTTCGTTAGGCCGGTTCGGCCGCGCGTTCTTTCTCTGCGTTCATCTCATTGATCTTGCGATGCAAAGTGCGGCGGCTAATTCCGAGCTTCTTGGCCGCGGCCGTAATGTTGCCCTTGGTTGTGGCCAGCGCCTGCAAAATCAATTTGCGCTCGGTCTCGTGCAAATCGAGCGGGCTCGACTTCGCGCCGAACGCCTGGCTTGGCGAAATTCCGCGCGGCAGATTTTTTCCTGCGACCGCGCGCACGGCGCTCGGCAAATCGCGCAAGGTGATGCGATCGCCACTCGCCATAACGACGCCGTGTTCGATCGCGGTGCGCAGCTCGCGCACGTTGCCGGGCCAATCGTAGGTCAGCAACGCGTCCATCGCGTCCGGTGCAAGATCGACAACTTCCTTTTCGTTCACCTTCGAGAAATGCCGCAAAAAGTTACGCACGAGAAGCGGAATATCATCCTTGCGCTCGCGCAATGGCGGCATGGTGATGCGCACCACATTCAATCGAAAGAACAAATCGTCGCGGAACTTTCCTTCGCGCACGAGCTGTTCGAGATTTTTGTTCGTCGCCGCAATCACGCGCACATCCGCGTGCAGCGTTTGATTTCCACCGACGCGCTCGAACGCGCGCTCTTCGCTCATCACGCGCAAAAGTTTCACCTGCGTCATCGGATTAATCTCACCGATTTCATCGAGAAAAATCGTGCCGCCGTTCGCCTGCTCGAACCGGCCGATGCGCCGCTCGGTCGCGCCGGTAAACGCGCCGCGTTCGTGCCCGAACAATTCGCTTTCGAGCAACGTGGGCGACAACGCCGCGCAATGCACCGCAACGAATTTCGCTTTGTTGCGCCGGCTCAAATTGTGAATCGCGTGGGCGGCGAGTTCCTTTCCCGTGCCGCTCTCGCCTTCGATCAACACACTCGCCGATGACGGCGCGACTTGTTTGATCGTGTCGAGCACTTCGTGCAACGCCGGCGATTCGCCGATGATATTTTCGAGTCCGAAGCGCTCATCCACCTGCTGCTTCAAGACGCGATTTTCCTGTTCGAGATTGCGGCTCTTCAACGCGCGCCCGATCAACATCTCGACCTTGTCGAGATTCAACGGCTTGGTCACAAAATCGTAGGCGCCGCGTTTCATCGCTTCCACCGCGGTGTCGACCGAGCCGTACGCCGTCATCATGATCACGATCGGCGGATGCGGCATTTTTAAGACGCGCTCGATCAATTGCATTCCGTCATCCGCGCCCAGACGCAGGTCGGTCAATACAAGATCGACATGTTCCCTTTCGAGCACGCTCATCGCGCCGGCGATATCGCCCGCGACGTAGACGTCGTAGTTGTCCTCGAGCAATTGGCGCAAACCGTCGCGCGTGTGCTTTTCGTCATCGACGATGAGAATGGTCGGCTGCATCTACGTTTGTGCGCCATTAATTCCCATTCAATCGCCCATTTCTCAACGCCGAACTGTGGTAAGATCGACAATGCGCTTTGCGCCGCTGCCGCTCTGCTTCGTCTGCGCGATCTCGTTCGCCGCCGAGGAATCGATCAAATCGGTCGATCCGAACGACGGCTGGAAATTAAGCAGCAACTCGAACGCGGTCGCCGTTTATGCGCGAGTTCGCGCCGAAACGTCTCTGAAAGAATTTCGCGCCATCGGCGAAATCGACGCACCGACTCCCGCTGTGCACGCCGTCATCGACGACATCGAAAATTATTCGCGGTTCATGCCATACACAGTCGAGTGCCGCTTGATCAAACACGACGGCGATGCGCTGGTCACTTATCAGCGTCTCGCGCCGAAAATCGTAGCCGATCGCGATTACACTTTGCGCATCACGACCAAATCGTGGCCGGTTGGCGGCGGTGTTGCGTTTTTAAATGAATGGACGCCGGCAAATAATCTCGGACCGCCGGAGAAAAAGGGTGTGGTGCGCGTAAATCGATGCGAAGGCGCTTGGCTGCTCGAACCAGTCGCGAATAAAACCCGGGCGACCTATTCCGTATTTTCCGATACCGGCGGCGCGGTCCCTAGTTGGCTCGCCAATCACGCCAGTCAAACGGGCATTGGCAAACTCTTCGCCGCGGTGCGTAAACAAGTGACGGATCCGAAATACAATTCGGCTAAGAAGTAGTTGTCGATCTTTCGCCGGCTTCGAGCATGCGCACGCGTCTGTCGAGATACGGCAAACGAATCGTCAACGAGAGTCCTTTGCCTTCTTCGCTTTGGATCGACAATTCGCCGCCGTGTTCGCGCACGATTCGCCTAACGATGAGCAAACCTAATCCGGTGCCGGCAGTTTTCGTGGTGAAATACGGTTCGAAGACGCGGCTGAGATTTCCCGGCGAAATCCCGCCGCCGGTGTCGTTGAAAATAATGAGCACGTGTGTGTCGTCTTTGTCGGTGCGGATGCGCAAGGTGCCGCGCTGGTTCATCGCTTCGATGCTGTTCTTGATCACGTTGTAGAACGCCTGTTTCATCTGGTCGCGATCCAGCTCGAGCAATGGCAGATCGGAGCGCAGCTCCTGTTCGACATTGATATGTCGATCTTGCAATTCCGGCGCGAAGAAGCGCACGGCTTCATCGACAATCGCATTCACGTTTTCGAGATGCAGGTGCGGATGCGTCGGCCGAATCGCGCGCAGAAATTGCGAGACGATCGAATCCAGTCGAGCGATCTCGGCCCGCGCCACGTCGATCGATTCCTTGAATTCTTCGCGTTGCTTTGGTTCGAGCTCGGGCAGTTTTCGCTCCATCAATTGCAGATGAATGTTGAGCGAGTTGAGCGGGTTGCCGATTTCATGCGCGACGCCCGCGGCGAGCATCGTTAGGGCATTGAGTCGCTCGGACTCGAGCGTCTGCTCGGCGCTGCGCCGGCTTTCAGTGATATCGCGCACGATCATGGCGTGACCGACATGCTGACCGACGATATCGATCTTATCGTGGTCGCTGTTCTCCTGCTCGATCACGAGCGGCACGATGTAGAAATTGATGACGCGGTTTTGCGGATAAAAAACTTCGATGTCGCGCGTCACCGCGCCGCCGCTTTGCGTGAGAGATTCCCAATTGAGTCCACGCACGCGCTCGTCCAGCCGTTTACCTAACGAGTCGTCGCCCTGGAGCCCGAACAGCTCGCAGGCCGCGTTATTCAGATAGGTGATGCGACCGTTCGCATCGGTCACGATGATTCCTTCTTGGATGGCGTTGAAAACGGTTTCGAGGAAACCTTTCTCCTGCGCGAGGCGCAGAAAATAATTCTGCACGTCGCCCGGCGCGATCTTGCCCAGCCGGCCGATAAGTTTTTCGAGAAAGAGCGACTTCATCGCAAGATCGACAACTGTAACGGGAGTTTACGAGCGCCGCCAAACGCAAAGCGGCGACGGTTATTTCCTTGTATCTCGGACTAACGAGGTCAGACTCGCTCACGACCGATGTCCGCGGACTATTAGGTTTTGCAAGGGTAGCCGGTGCATTGCCCGGCGGCTTCGTAATCTCTTTCACCGGCAAATTCGAATGAGAGATTACTTATGAATCGAACCACCTTCGGAGCGATTGGCATTTTCGCTTTGTTTTGCTCGCCACTGGTCGCGCAAGTTCCGCAGTTAATTAATTATCAGGGTCGCGTTGTTGTCGGCACGACCAACTTTGACGGCACCGGCCAGTTCAGGTTCGCGCTCGTCAATACCAATGGATCGACAACGTACTGGAGCAATGATGGAACGAGCATCGCGGGCAGTGAGCCTAGCAACGCTGTTTCCCTCACCGTAAGTAAAGGTCTCTACTCCGTGCTTCTGGGCGATACATCCGTCGGGAACATGACGGTTGCGATCCCGGCGAGCGTGTTCAACAATTCCGATGTGCGACTTCGCGTCTGGTTCAATGACGCAGTGAACGGCTCGCAATTGTTAACCCCCGACCAGCGCATCGCCGCGGTCGGCTACGCGGCAATGGCGGCGAATGTTGTCGATGGCGCGATCACCACGGCGAAGATCGGCAATGGCGCAGTTGCTTCCGCGCAGATTGCGAACGGTGCGGTCACCAGTGCGCAGATCGACAGCGCCACAGTCCAGAGCCGCATCACTGGCACTGCAGCGACTGGCAGTTTCATCACCGGCATCAATTCGAACGGCACCGTCACGACGGGCAGCCAAATCTGGTCGCTCAATGGCGCCAGCGCATATTACAACGGTGGTAATGTGGGCATCGGGACGAGTAGCCCCGCCGTAAAATTGGACATTAACGGCTCGCTTAACTCCAATAGCGGCGCCACGTTCACAGGAACTAATGGTGATGCCGGTGTCATCACCGCCCGGCGCTCGGGTGGCGACGCGAACATCATCATTGATGCAACGACAGCGTCTCAAAATTCCATCCTGGCCTATCGCAAGAACAACCTAAGCCGATGGCTCATGTTCGCCGACAGCACTTCGGAGAGTGGAAGCAACGCAGGCTCTGATTTCAGACTCGACGCGTATGGCGATGCTGGAGCCGGTATCGCAACGCGTTTGCTCGTCAAGCGATCCACCGGCAACGTCGGCATCGGGACGACGAGCCCGGCTGTAAAACTGGACGTTAACGGGTCGCTCAACGCCAATAGCGGCGCCACGTTCACTGGAACTAACGGAGATGGCGGCGTCATCACAGCTCGGCGCTCGGGCGGAGATGCCTTCATCACCATCGACGCCTCGCCGGCGTCTCAAAACTCCATATTAGTCTATCGCAAGAACAACCTAAACCGTTGGCTCATGTTCGCCGACAACGCCTCGGAGAGTGGCGGCAACGTCGGCTCTGATTTCAGACTCGACGCCTATAACGACACTGGCGGCGGTATCGCCACGCGCTTGATCGTCAAGCGCGGCACCGGCAACGTCGGCATCGGCACGCTTGCCCCAGTGGCAAAACTACAGGTGGACGGCAGCGGCGGTGGCTACGGCACTCCAGCATTTCGGGCCGTCAACACACCTGGACTTGCCGCCGATTTCGTCGGCCGGGTCACGGTCAGCGAAAGTCTCCTTGTCACCCAGGCCATCCAGGCGGCTAGCGGCTCAGTCACTGGCAGTTTCAGCAAAGGCAGCGGCACTTTTAAAATCGATCATCCGCTCGATCCGGCGAACAAATTTCTTTACCACTCCTTCGTCGAGTCCCCGGACATGATGAATGTTTACAATGGCAACGTCACGCTCGATGCGAACGGCGAAGCAACCGTGCAAATGCCGGAATGGTTCGAAAGTTTGAACAAAGATTTTCGTTACCAACTTACCTCCATCGGTGCGCCCGGGCCGAACCTTTACGTCGCGGAAGAAGTTATGGGCAACCACTTCAAAATCGCAGGCGGCACCGCAGGTGCGAGAGTTTCTTGGCAAGTCACTGGCGTGCGGCAGGACGCCTGGGCGAACGCGCATCGAGTCCAAGTGGAAGAGGAAAAACCTATGGGCGAGCGCGGCACCTATTTGCACCCGGAACTATTTGGCCAACCTGCACCGGTCACTTCCGGCCCGACGAAACATTAGATCGACATCTACTCGTTAGCGCCGCGCCGGTTCGTAATCTTCCGTTTCCGCCAGCACTCACCAGTAGATTTGTGGGATATTATCCGACAACAAAATTCCACTTATTGTCTGTTATTTGTTAGGCGTAAAAGATAATATCTGCTTAACCGATGTCTGTGGACCAATAGGTTCGAAAGTGGCCGGTGTTTTGCCCGGCGGCTTATGATCTCTCTCAGCGGCAAATTGGAATGGGAGATTATTTATGAATCGAAGCGCCGTCACCGCGATTGGAATCTTTGTTTTCCTTTGCACAACTCTGCACGCCCAGGTGCCGCAGTTGATCAATTACCAGGGCCGCGTTGTGGTCGGCACCACCAACTTCGACGGTAACGGTCAGTTTAAGTTCGCGCTCGTTAACGGGAATGGATCGACAACGTACTGGAGCAACGATGGCTCGAGTACTAATGGCAGCGAGCCGACTAACGCAGTCATGTTAACCGTAACTAAAGGTCTTTACTCCGTCCTTCTCGGCGACACGTCGGTAATAAACATGATGCCGGTTCCGGCGAGCGTGTTTAATAACAGCGATGTCCGACTGCGTGTTTGGTTTAATGATGGAACGAATGGTTCCCAACTACTCGCTCCAGATCAACGCATCGCTTCTGTCGGTTATGCGGTGATGGCTGGGAACGTACCTGACGGTGCGATCACAAGCGCAAAGATCGCGAATGGCGCGGTCGGAACTTCACAACTCGCGGGGGGTGCTGTCGGCTCGGCTCAACTCGCTGCCAATGCCGTGCAAGCTGGAAATATTGCAGCGGGCTCGGTCGGCAGTGGTCAGTTGGGTGCAGGCGCTGCTTTGGCAAATTTGAATGCGAGCGGCCAAAATGGTGTTCCCTCCGCTGGCGTGATTCTCTCGACGAATCCCAATGCAACCAACCTCATCAATGCTGGCTACGTGAAAATCGGGACCGCCGATGCGCTATCAACTCCGGAAGTTTGGCGTGCGCGCGCCAGTGGCTCGGCCCCGAGTGCTCGCCGGGGCCACACAGTTGTCTGGACTGGAAGCGAGATGATTGTCTGGGGTGGATACGGTGGCACCTATCCGAATGATGGTGGCCGTTACAGTCCGGCAGCCAACAGCTGGACAGCTACGCAGACCAGTGGCGCGCCCACCGCTCGTTCCGACCACACGGCTATTTGGACCGGCAGCGAAATGATTGTGTGGGGCGGCGATGCGACCGGAACTTTTCTTAATGATGGTGGTCGTTACAATCCGGCAGCCAACAGTTGGACGGCCACGCAAACCACAGGCGTGCCCGCCATTCGCGCCTTCCACACGGCCGTTTGGACGGGGAGTCTAATGATTGTGTGGGGCGGATCCAATAGCACTGTCGCTCTGAATACTGGATCGCGATTTGATCCGGTCGCTAACACTTGGACCGCTACTACTACCACGAGCGTGCCTGCGGTTCGCGACTTTCATACTGCTGTCTGGACTGGGGCGGAGATGATTGTCTGGGGCGGAGAAACCTTCAGTGGTGTTTCTTTAAACACCGGCAGCCGCTACAATCCATCCGCCAATACTTGGACGGCTACTACAGCGACTAACGCACCGAGCATTCGTGCCGGTCACACCGCCGTTTGGACGGACAGCGAAATGATCGTCTTCGGCGGAGACAGCGGCAGCGCCGACTTGAACGATGGCGGGCGTTACAATCCCACGTTCAACACTTGGATCGACATGCCAACAACTGGCGCACCGAGCATTCGTTCCGATCACACGGCCGTTTGGACGGGCACCGAGATGATCGTCTTCGGCGGATACAACGCCAGCGCCGACTTGAACGATGGCGGACGCTTCAATCCAACACTCAATAGTTGGACGCCCACGCAAATTACCGGCGCGCCCGGGATTCGCTCCGGCCACACGGCCGTGTGGACGGGCACCGAGATGATTGTCTGGGGCGGAAGCCTCGACACCGCACTCACCTGGTTTAACGATGGCGGACGCTATAATCCGGTGGCCGACAGTTGGGCGGCGGTACTTAACAGTGCGCCCGGTGCCCGCGCATTTCACACAGCCATCTGGACGGGCAGCGAGATGATTGTCTGGGGTGGAAGCTTGAACGATGGTGGCCGTTACAATCCGACCACCAATAGTTGGACGGCGACGCAAACCACCGGCGCGCCAAGCGGGCGGCAAAGTAACACAGCTGTTTGGACGGGCAGCGAAATGATTATTTGGGGGGGATATAACGGGAGCGAGTTGAACGACGGTGGCCGTTACAATCCGATCGCCAATAGTTGGACGGCGACGCAAACCATCGGCGCACCAAGCGG
>JBEEGX010000219.1:0-6737 GCA_041167105.1 Verrucomicrobiota bacterium | reverse complement strand
GATTTGCGGAACTAATCCGCTGGTCGAGACCGTGATGTGCCGCGCGCCGATGCCGAGTCCCCATGGCGCGTTGATGATGCGAATCGCGCGCATCAAATTGTCGAGGTTCGCCAACGGTTCGCCCATGCCCATGAAAACGATGTTGTCGATCTTGTCTTCGCTCTCGCGTTCGACCGCCATGATTTGATCGACGATTTCGTTCGGCTGGAGATTGCGAGAAAAGCCTTCGAGCCCGCTCGCGCAAAATTTGCAGCCATACGCGCAGCCGACCTGCGTCGAAACGCAAATCGTCCGGCGATCCGAGCGCGATCCATACAGGGCCGGCGATGCCGGGATCAAAACAGACTCGATCAAATTGCCGTCGCTCAATCGGAAGAGAAACTTGCGCGTGGTGTCGCGCGACCCGAGCACACGTACGATGTCGATCTTGCCGAACGAAAATTTCTCCGCCAAATCCGCGCGCAAGTTCTGCGGCAAATCCGTCATCTCCTCGAACGAACTCACGCGCTTCTCGTACAACCATTCCGCGATCTGCCCGCCGCGATACGCCGGCTGCGACAACGCGCGCAGCTCGTCGAGTTGCAAAGATTTAATGTCGATCTTCGCTGACACGCGCAAATCTATCATCGATTTGCACTGGAGCGCAGCGCATTCGTGGTTAACGTCATGCGCAATGAAATGGTTTTTCTGTGCGGCGTTGGCGTCGAGTTTGTTTCTGAGCGCATGCGCGCACGATGAGCTGGCGGGCGACACTTCAACGCAATCGGCTGCGCCCGTTCCCGGCGAGAAGACCGGTGAAGGCAGCATGGAGCCGGGCCTGAGCCCTGGCGGCGCGAGCGCGAACGTGCGCTGGTAAACAGTTAGGCCGGCGGCGATGAAGCATTCGCGCGCGCCGCTCACGATTGGTTGGGAAGCGGCCAGGGCGAACGCGATTCCCGGCTTCATTTTGCAGGGAATGATGCTGGCGATTTTGATCGCCTATTACACGAGCGCGAATTTTGCCGCGGGACTAGATCGGCTGGCGCATTTCAAACAACAGAGCGGTCTCGCCTTCGTTATCGCCGCCGGAATTTTGGCTGGCGCGATTTTGCCGGAGTTGTTTCTCATTTTCTTTTTTCAAAAAGGAAAACTGCATCGGCAGAATTTCCGCAACCTCGCTTTCACCGTTCCGACGTGGGCGATCGACGCCCTGCTTGTCGATCTTATGTACCGCGCCAACATGATCTGGTTCGGCGACGCCGTCACCGTCGGGATCGTGTTCGCGAAAATTTGTGTCGATCAACTCGGCTACAATCCATTTTTCGCCGCGCCGGCCGAAGTGCTCGTTTACGAATGGAAAAACGATGGCTTCTCGTGGTCGTCGGTGAAGCGCGCGTTCACCTGGAATCATTATCGAGATAAAATTGTGCCGACGTTGCTCGCGACCTGGGTCGTGTGGGTGCCGCTCATGGCCATCATCTATTCGCTGCCATATCCGCTGCAATTTCCGCTCTTCAGTCTCGCGCTCACCTTCTGGGTCTTGCTGCTGACTTACATGACCAATCGTTTCGCCGGAAAAATCGAAGCCGACGCGCCCCTGGCGTTATCGACTGTTGAAAGGTAGGGGCGGTTCACCGAACCGCTCGCGGGCGATTGGGGTCAATCGCCCTACCAATGAAATGCTTGAGCGCGTCGTAAACGCCGGCACCGTGTTCGCGTTCGGCGACGAAACCAGCGGCGTTGCGCACCGCGTCTTTCACTTCGTCGATTGCATTTGCGGGACACGCTGGCATCGCGGCGACGCTGCCGTCTAACATTGAGATGTCGTTGTGATGATCGCCGGCGGCGAAAATGTTTTCGCGCGGGATGTCGATCAAACGCGCGAGCTCGGCCAAGGCCGCGCCTTTGTGGTAATCGGCGTGGCAGAAGCGCAAGTACACGGTGTTGCGCTGGAAATTGAACTTCGGCTGTTTCGCTTTCGCTTCCTGGATGAACTTGGTGATGCGGTCCATCTCTTCTTCATCGCTCGCGATCAGGCCAATTGGCTCGGTCGTTTCGTAAATGAGCCGCGCTTTTGTTTTCTGATTCACGAAATCGACCACTTCGGCGAGCACCGATTCGGCCGAGGAGAAAAGTTCGGCGTGTTCGCGCGCGCAACGCTCGTTCCAATCGCCGAACGCTTCCCATTTGTCGCCGTTCGATCCGGGACGAAAGATGTCGCGCTCACTCGTTAGGATAAAATCGGGACGCATCGGGAATTCGAAATCGGTCAGGCCGGATTCGAGGAGATCGACGGAGCGGCCGGTGTTGATCGCCCAGATGGCGCCGCCGTTTTGCAATTCGCGAATGAGCTTCATGCAATCGCGATCGAGCGCCGGCTCGCTTACGCGCGAGACAATCGTGCCGTCGAAATCGGTGCTGAGTAGTTTTACTTCCATTTTTTCCATGTCGAGCGCAGCCGAGACATCTCTTGCTGAGTGGTCAATGAGAGATTCCTCGACTACGCTCGGAATGACAAAGATGTCGATCTTGCGATTGATTCAAGTGACGAAATGAAATCGGCTTACGAATTAGCGATGGAGCGGCTGGCAAAAGATCAGCCGAGCGTTTCGCTCAGCGACGCGCAAAAGAAGCAGCTGGCCGAGATCGATTCGACGTGCAAAGCGAAAATCGCCGAGCGCGAAGTTTTCCTGAAGGACCAAATCGTCAAAGCGCAGACAGGCGAGAAGTTCGAGGAGGCCGAACAATTGCAGCGGCAATTGCTCACCGACGTGCGGCGCTTGAACGAAGATTGCGAAGCGAAGAAAGAAAAGCTGCGCGCGAGTTTCGCGAAATAGATTTATCGATCAAATTTTCGTGGCGGTTGAAAAATGTCGGGAACGATTTCGAACATTCCGGCGGCCGCGGGATACAGCTTGCGCGCTTCGTTCGCCCATTCATCGCCTTGCACTGGCATTCCGTCGCGTCGCTGCACGCCCGAGAACAAGTATTGTCGGCGCGTTCGCCACCACCGCGAGATGTAAGTGTCGGTCACCAGCGCGCGATACAGCGGAACGCTGAAGCCCTGCTCGCAGAGACTGAGCACCGGCCGGCGTTCAAGTTTGCTCAAAAGCGAACGGCCCTGGGTGTAGAGAATGTCGTCATGAAATCCGAGCGCTTGCAGCAGAGTGGGGACGATGTCCATGTGCGTGGTCGGCACATCGATTTGAAACGGCGTTAGATCGACATCTGGCAAATGCATCCAGAGAACAGTGCGTGCTTGAAAATCGTTTAGCACCGCTGAGTGCGCAGTCTGCCCGCGTTCCTGAAATTCTTCGCCGTGATCGCCAACGACAATGACAATTGTGTCCGCGAAATGACCGCGAACTTGAAGATCATCCAAAACTTTGCCGATTTGTTCGTCGGCGAAATGACAACAATTGCGGTAGGCGTTGCGCATCTTTTCAAGATCGACAACGGAACGTCGCAGATGGATGGATGTTTCCCTGTCCGGAATCGGAAGGAAGACCGCGTGATCGGCCGGAAATCGATACGGCCAGTGCGGCGCATCGATTGGCAGAAAATCGAATGCCAACCGGGCATCGTCGCGCTCGCGCCGGTCCGTTAGGTAATTCTCAACCATGCGGCGGTCGCCTTCGTCTAAAAGTTTGGTGTCGAAATCGGACGAAACGGTCGAGACTGGAAAAAGAACTTCGAATCCGCCGTACCGGACATAGGCTTCCTTCGCCACGCGCAGCCGATAATTATTTTTTGCGAGAAGGTTGAGGAACGGATCCTTCATCGCGCTCCGGCGCATTGTGTTGAAGTGATAGCCGCTTAAGCCGGTCAACATCGAGAAGACGCCGAACTGGGTGCAGTTGCCGCTGCTCCAATGTTGCTGATTGAGTTGAATCTGAAACTGATCGCGATACGCCCAAAGGTGAGGCATGACCTGCTCGTCGATCGCGTCGAAGCGCAGCGATTCGATATTGATCCAAAGAATGCTGCGCGGCCGCGGGATTGGCGGCATCGACAAATTGGAGACGTAATCGAAGTAGCGCGCGGTGCGAGTTTCGGACTCAAAATTAGGAAGCGCCATGCGCGCGCTGCGCAAACCGGGGATGAGTCGCTCGGATCGAAGGGGGAACGGAGCGCAGTCATCGAAGGCGAGAATGAATGCGTCGTTGCGATTAATGTGGTGGACGAAGTAAACGCGCACCGGAATGTGGAGGAGCAGAAACAGGCCGCCGATTGCGAAACAAACGCGGAGGCGGAGTTGATTGCCGCACCGACGCGACAACGAGAGGCTCGCGGCCGCAAGCAGACCGATGATGGCGAATGAGATTCCGACAACCGACGCGAATTCCCATCGGCTAAGTCCGACAGCATCGATCGATGTTGGGTGCACGAAAAGCTCGAGCGCCATTTGCGGCGTGAGCTCGATGCCGAACCATCGTTGCACCAAGCTCCAGACCACTTGCCAGACAAACCAGAGGTAAAACAAAACCCAAATCAGGGTGCGTCCGAAAAAATGCACCGGCAATCGCGGCGTTGCGTAGAGCAGAACGGAGCAGAGCGCGCCACCGAAGAGACCGAATTGAATATAAAATAAGATTCGAAATAAATAGAAACCTTCGGGATAAGCGAATCCGCCACGACCGGGTTGAACTTTACCCAATGCGAAAGCGAGAACGCCGCTGAGTGCGACAACAAATGCGAAGTAAGCGAGGCTTAGCGTCCGCGATGATTGTGCCTTCGGCGTTTCGCCTCGCATCGTGTTAAAGACAAGCCGACCCCTATGGGCCAAAGGGTGGAACGCGCAGTCTCTTGCGCGTTGTTAATTCGAGGGCGGCGAAACCGCCATTCCTTTCGGCACTCTGTTCGGAGAAGCCGATCCACCTTTCGGATACGGCGGCAGATTCGGATCGAGGAAGCCGAGCATGTGCGCGCGTTTGATGACGCGGACGCCTTCCTGTTTCTGAAGATCGACAATCGATTCCCGGAACTTTTCCATTTTCGTCCAATGCACTTTCGGGCGGAAATGATGTTCGGCGTGGTAGCCGTTGTAGAAGAAGAGCCAGTTGTAAATTTTGCCGTAGCTGCTCACGCCCCACGCGATCGGTTTGTCGGGGTTCGCGCCGTAATGGCGGAAGTAACCGTTCAAATAACTGAAGCAATGGCCGAGATAAAAGAACGGCAGGAAATAAAAAATGACGTAGCGCCAGTTGAACAGGAACAACACGAACAGCGTGGTCGCGAACGCTGCCAGCTCGATGTTGCCCCAAAACAAATCGCCGTTGCCGCGTTTGCGCAGCTCTTTGCGGATCGTGCCGACGTCGTCGCGGAAGAAGCTGAGGAAAACGTATGTCCACGGATTCTCCGCTTCGCCCTCGTGGCCGTGCCGGTAGATCGACAACCAATCAATCGTGTCGCCAGTTTCATCCTGTCGATCCGAATTGCCTTTATGATGCTGCATGTGGACGGCGTCGTAATATGTCTGCGAAAAGCAACACGCGACTGAGTTCACCACGGCGAAGAGTCGATTGAGCAGCGGCGATCGGAAGAACGGATTGTGAATGAAGTTGTGACCGACGCCGTTGATGTTCGCGTTCATCATGAGCGAATAAACGAAGCCCATGATCAACATGATCGAAAGCGGCGTGCGCGGATAGAGCCAGAACATGGCGAAGAAAAACGTGAGATGGAAGAGCGTGGCCAACGTCGGCAGGAAATCCCAGCGCGTGTGCGCGAAGACTTTCGAATTCGTGGTCGGCCGTTCGACGGCGATGACGTCAGCGTTGCTCATGGAGGGGACGTAGTTTGGCGCATTATAATTAATTGGCAACCGCGCGCCAGAAAACTTCATTGCACATGTCGATCTTGCGCGGATAACTTGGCGCTCGCCCGATGTTCGCACTTCAACCCGAGATGAAGGTCTTCAGCGGTTCCGCCAACCGCGAGTTGGCCGAGCGTATCTGCAAGTTCATCGGCACGCCGTTGGGCGCGGCCACGTTGAGCTCGTTTCCGGACGGCGAGACGTATGTGAAGATCGAGGAGAACGTGCGCGGCCGCGACGTGTTCCTGATTCAACCGACTTGCCCGCCGACGAACGAGCACCTGATGGAGTTGCTCATCATGGTCGACGCGGCGAGACGCGCGAGTGCGGACCGCATCACGGCGGTGATTCCGTTTTTCGGTTACGCCCGACAGGACCGCAAAGATAAACCGCGGGTGCCGATCACCGCGAAATTAATTGCGAATCTTCTCACTGCCGCCGGCGTGAGTCGCGTGCTAACAATGGACCTGCACGCGCAACAGGTGCAGGGCTTCTTCGACATTCCGGTCGACCATCTTTACTCGATGCCGGTGTTGATCCGTTATCTGCGCGAGCGTCTGACGAAAAAAACCGTCGTGGTTTCGCCGGACGTGGGCGGACTAAAAATGGCGTCAGCCTATTCACAAGCGCTCAACGTCCCACTCGCGATCGTGGCGAAGCAGCGCAAAAGCTCGAGTGAGACCGAGGCGCTTTATCTCATCGGCGAAGTGGAGGATGCCGACGTTTTATTAGTGGACGATCTGACTGAGACCGGGGGCACGCTCGTTTCGGCGGCGGAGACGCTAAAGAAGGCCGGGGCGCGCGACATCTACGCCGCTGTCTCCCATGCCGTGCTCGTGGACATGGCGATTCCGCGATTGCAAAAATCCAAAATTAAGGAACTAGTTACGACCAACAGCACGCCGGTGCGGCAGGTCGAGGGGTTCTCGATCAATGTGCAATG
>JBEEGX010000218.1:0-10307 GCA_041167105.1 Verrucomicrobiota bacterium | reverse complement strand
AAACGTTCAACTCCAGGCGCGCTTGATCGATGACCTGCTCGACATCACGCGCATCACGCGCGGAAAACTCGAGCTCCATTTCGATCGCGTCGATGCGCATGAGATCGTGCGGCAAGCGCTCGGCGTCGCGCAGCTGGATGCGAACGAAAAACGGCTGACCGTTTCGATGCATTGCGACGCGAAGAAACATCACATCTGGGCCGATCCGGTGCGGATGCAGCAAGTCTTTTGGAACTTGCTCACCAACGCCGTTAAATTCACGCCGCCTGGCGGCAAGATCGACATCTCCACCTCAAACGATCGTCACAGGCATTTCATTCTTGAAGTGACCGACACTGGCATCGGGATCGATCAGGAACGGCGGAGCCGTTTGTTCCAACCGTTTGAGCAAGGCGAGCGCGTCATCACGCGACAATTCGGCGGCCTCGGTTTGGGTTTGGCAATTTCGAGGCAACTGATCGAAATGCATGACGGCACCATCGAGGTGGAAAGTCGCGGCCGCAGCCATGGCTCGACCTTTCGCGTGTGTCTCGACCTCATGCCGGCGCAAACGGGAAAGAGCGGCGTTTCCGCACGCATCCCGACGAAGGCGACGAAATGTTTGCGTATTCTGCTGGTAGAAGATCACGCGGACACACGTCGAACCCTTTCGCGGTTGCTCAGTCACTTCGGCCACGATATTTCCGCGGCGGAATCGTCGCAGCGCGCGATGGATTTTGTGGACGAGAAAAAGTTCGACGTCGTGCTGAGCGACATCGGTTTGCCGGACGGCAGCGGCTACGACGTCATCGCGCACGCAAAACGAAAACAGTTGCTCAAAGGCGTGGCCTTAACCGGATTCGGCACCGACGACGATATTCAACGCGGCCGTGATGCTGGTTTTGATTTTCACCTGACCAAGCCGGTGGACTTTCACGAATTGCGCAGCGTCCTCGATCAAGCCGGCGCTTAGCGCAAGATCGACAATCGCTCCTCGCTCAGTGCGAGTGGCGAAGGGGGAGAATGTGGTGCAAAGCGTTGCTGACAGCGGCCACGAATTGCTCTTTCGGCGTCGCGACTGGACCATGGGGCGCACGCGGCACTAAATGTCGTCGGCCGGAGCGCTTCAAACGATGTCCGTGCGATCCGCTGCCAGTCTCCGGCGCAGGCGCTGGCCTCAATGGCTCCGGTGGCACTTCAGCTTCCTGGTGCCGATAACGCCGCTTGGGCCGCAAGGTGGGATTCATAGGTCTCCTCAAAATCTGATTCGTGAACTGCGGCGCAAGTGGATGCCTGTGAACGACATTTCAAGGCCCGCGGTTTTTCTTTTGCGGGCAAGATCGACATGTGCAAGATCGACATCGACACGTGTCCCTGTAGTTCAACGGATAGAACGGAGGTTTCCTAAACCTTAAATGTGGGTTCGATTCCCGCCGGGGACGAGCTTTGTAATTCAGGGCGTATGAGACTCGCAACGGTCGCTCCACATTGCTTGCTTCGATTGATTCGCTCGCTCACCCCTTCGGGGCTTCGTCCATGTCGCTCGCCTCCCGGTGGCTCCATTCCCGCCGCCGCTGAAATTTTATGAGTAATCGACGAACGAAATTCTTTTCGGCGGCAGTCGCGTTGCTCAAACAAACTGCGAGCGAGTGGAGCGAGGACAAAGCGCCGCAGCTCGGCGCCGCGCTCGCGTATTACACGGTGTTTTCGCTCGCGCCGCTCGTGTTGTTATTGCTGGCGATCGTCGGCGTGTTATTCCGAAAAGATCCGGCGGGCGCGTGGAGCAGGATGACGGAGCAGATGAGCATGTTTCTCGACGCGGGCGCGGTGAAAATGGTGCAGGACATCGCGCAGAAAGCAGCGCAACCGGGCAAGGGTGTGCCGGCGACAATCATCGGAATCGCGCTCGCACTTTTCGGCGCGAGCGGTGTGTTCGGGCAATTGCAGGATGCGCTCAATACGATTTGGGGAGTGAAAGCGAAACCCGGTCGCGGCATTTGGGGATTCTTGCGCGCGCGATTTGCTTCCTTCGCCATGGTGGCGGGCGTTTGTTTTCTTCTGCTCGTGTCGCTCACGTTCGAAGCGATTTTGAAAGTGATCAGCCAATATCTGGAAGCGACCTTTCCCGGCGGAAGCGGTTTTGCGTTCGCGCTCTACTTCATTGTCGATCTTGCACTGATCGCGTTTCTGTTCGCGATGATGTTCAAATTCGTGCCCGATGCGAAAATTAAATGGCGCGATGTCTGGGTCGGCGGCGTGCTGACGGCGATTTTCTTTCTCATCGGCAAATGGGCGCTCGGAATTTACCTGGCGAGCGGCGCGGCTGCATCCGCCTACGGCGCGGCCAGCTCGCTCATTACGCTGTTGCTCTGGGTTTATTATTCCGCGCAGATTCTACTTTTCGGCGCTGAATTCACGCAGGTGTATTCGGATCGTTACGGCTCCCACGTCAAGCCGAACGAATTCGCTGTGAGCGTAAAACGGCAATGAAGGAAACGGAGCGTAGAATTTGTTGCAATCATTGTTAGGCGGCCGATAATGACGCCGTCGTGAGCAGCCCGAATCAGCCAAGTAATGAGGATTTGCTGGCTCTGCGCACTCGTTTCGCGCAGCTCGTCGAAGGGCTGAAGTCGTCACATCAGCACAATCCGGCAACCCTCGATGCGCTCGAACGTATCTTTCCGCATGTCGAAGGTCACGAACCACGGCGTCAACCGATGCTGACGAAATTGAAAGACTGGCTTTCGTCGCGCAAAGCAGCTTGACGATTCTGAAGTCGCCGACGGTCCGGATTGGAAGGAGCTAAGTAAGAATGCGCCCGGAAATTGTCCGGAGTCTACGGGGCTCGAACCCGCAACCTCCGCCGTGACAGGGCGGCGCTCTAACCAATTGAGCTAAGACTCCTCGAAGAAGCGCAAATTGTAGAGAACAACGCGTTTTGCGCAACGTAAGATCGACATGGTGGTTGAACATTGTGTGCGTTTCCGGGGTCGAACATTGCGAAACGGAGACGGAACAGGTATAATCGTGAACAGTTCGGCGGATTGACCCGAATCTTAAATGAGCGACGAGCGCAGCGAAGGTTGGGAGAGGGACGAAGAAACTTCGAGCCGGCCCAGTCTTCTTGATTCGTTAGACCAGGTCATCGCCTCGATGCCGCCGGGCGATCCCACGCGACGCGCACTTCTCGATCTTCGTCCGGACGTTTCCGAATACGAGCAAACCATCGTCGAAGCGCGGCGCATGATCGAGAAGCTCGAAGAGGTCATCAAGAAAGTGACTTCGCCGGCGAATCGCATCGGCACATTTCTCGGCGCGACTTCGAAAGAGACCGCGCACATCGTGGTAGGCGGCGCGGATTATTATTGCAATGTCGATCCACGAATCCCGCTCGCGAAATTAAAGAAGGGCACGCGCGTTCTGGTAAACGAAGCATTTGTCATCGTCGGCGATCTTGGATTCGAAACTGCGGGACCGGTCACGAAGATTACCGAAGTGATTGGCAGCGATCGATTGCGCGTTGGTTCCGAACACGGAGCGCAATCGATGGTGTTGCAACGCTCGGCCGATCTTGCAAGATCGACATTGAAGTCTGGCGACGAGGTGCGCGTCGATTCGAATTACCGCATGGCGCTCGAACAAATCACGACCGGGAAGTCGCAGGAACATTATCTCGACACGGTGCCGGAATTGCCGTGGGAAAAAGTCGGCGGGCAGGAGCAGGCGTTGAGTGCGATCAAGGACGCAATCGAGCTTCCACTTTTACATGTCGATCTTTTCAAGAAATTTCAGCACGCCACGCCGAAAGGATTTCTGCTCTACGGCCCGCCCGGTTGCGGCAAGACGCTCATCGGCAAAGCGACGGCTTACAATCTGACGCGCAAATTGCGCGAACAGGCCGGCGCGGAAATGCGTGAGTACTTCATGCACGTCAAAGGCCCGGAGATTCTTAACATGTGGGTGGGCGAATCCGAGCGCATGGTCCGCGAAATCTTCGCGACCGCGCGCGAGAAAAAGCGCGAAGGCTTCATGCCGTTCTTGTTCATCGATGAAGCGGAATCGATTCTCGGCACGCGCCGCGCGTCGCGCTACTCGAACATTCTCTCCACGCTCGTGCCGATGTTCTGTTCCGAAATGGACGGAATCGATTCGCTCAATGATGTCGTCATCATTCTCGCGTCGAACCGTGCCGACTTGATCGATCCAGCAATTCTTCGTCCGGGCCGGATCGATCGGAAAATCAAAGTGAATCGGCCAAATCGCGAAGGTGCGCGCGACATCTATCGCATTTACCTCACGAACGATCTTCCCTACGACGGCGCCCTCGCGAAGGAAGCGGAGAACGCGGGCGCCGCGATCGACAAACTCATCGAGCGCTTCGTCGATTGGCAATTCGCCAAGCGTGACGAAAACAAATTTCTCGAAATCACGTTCCGCAGCGGCCGCAAAGAAATGTTGTATCGCAGCGATCTCATTAGCGGTGCGATCATCGCATCGATTGTCGAGCGCGCGAAAGCGATGGCGATCAAACGCGCGATCGCGTCCGGTCAGGTCGAAGGCATTAGCGAGACGGATTTGCAGATCGCATTCAACGCCGAGTACAGCGAGAACGACATCTTTCCGACGACAGACATTACCGAGGATTGGCTCAAGCTGATCGATTACGATCCGGAAAACGTCGTCAAAATTTCACCCGTGAAACCGATCGGCGACCGCGCAAGATCGACATCGGGTGTCATCTAGCCGTCCGGCGCATGCAGCGCGTTTTTGGGCTCGAGACCGAATACGGGATCACTTTGTCCGGGGCCGACGTCGTCGATGTTGTGGCCGAATCGATCGAGCTCGTTCGGCATTACACCGATCACGGCGCGCACATGAAATGGGATTACGAGCTCGAAGACCCGCATCTCGACGCGCGCGGCTTTCGCGCGAAGGCGCTCATGCAGGACACCGATGAATCCGCCTATTTCGAGATCGACAAGAATCGCCCGCTAAGTTTTGAAGAAATCAAAAGCGATCTCGTGCTTTCGAATGGTGCGCGCTTTTACAACGATCACGCGCATCCGGAATATTCCACGCCCGAATGCACAACGCTGCGGCAGATCGTGGCCCACGACAAAGCGGGCGAACGCATTCTTGCCGAATGCGCGCGGCGTCGAAACGAACATCTCGATCCTGGCCAGGAAGTTCGTCTCTACAAAAACAACACCGATTTCGTCGGTCACAGTTACGGCTGCCACGATAATTTTCTGATGCGGCGCGAAATCGCGTGGGACCGGATCGTCTCCGGCGTTCTGCCGTTTTTGATCACGCGACAAATTTTCGCCGGCGCCGGCAAGCTCGGCGTGGAAGCGGAAAGCACGCCGACGCAGCCGGGCCTGTATCAAATTTCGCAACGCGCCGATTTCTTCAGCGTGCTCGTGAGCATCGACACGATGAATCGCCGTCCGCTCATCAACACGCGCGATGAGCCGCACGCGGACATGAGTCGCTATCGCCGCTTCCACGTCATCCTCGGCGACTCCAACATGAGTGAATGGGCGACCGCGATGAAGATTGGAACGACGGCGATGGTGCTCGATCTGATCGAGCGCGGTGAAGCGCCGCAATTAGAAATCGCGCAACCGATCGACGCGAACAAATCGATCAGCCGCGATCAAACTTACGATTGGATTATTGAGCTGAAGGACGGGCGTAAGATTTCGGCGATCGATGTGCAGCGAATTTATTTGCGCGCGGCCGCTAAGATCGACATGGACGAAGATCGACAATGGATTTTGCGCGAGTGGGAAAATGTGCTGAACGATCTGGAGCGCGATCCGTTGACGACACGCGACCGCATCGATTGGGTCGCGAAGAAATTCCTGCTCAGTGCGCTACAGGAAGAAGAGAAACTTTCCTGGAGCGATCCGTGGCTGCAATCGATCGATCTCGAATACCACAATGTCGATCTTGAGCGCGGTCTTTACTACGAGCTTGTTAGGCAAAACTCAATCCGCCGCATCGTGAGCGAAGACGACATTCGATTGTCGATCTTTACTCCACCGGAAACAACGCGCGCATTCTTCCGCGGCCGTTCCGTTGCGCGGTTCGATCGCGAGATCGCATCCATCCAATGGGACGAAATCGTTTTCGGCACCGCGCAAAACGCGCGCCGCATCAGTTTACCCGAAGCCGCCGGCAACGAGCGGTTGAACGCGCTCAATCACGCCGCGCGCAACGGCAAAGATTTTGCGGAATTCATGCGCGAAGTAGAGAAGTCCGCTTGATCGCGCATGCGATCTCGTCATTGTCGCCCGATGCTGAGGTGGATTGTTGCTGTCGCAGTCACAAGTTTCGCGGCGCTGACCGCGAATGCGCAAACAATCTGGCAGGGTCACGCGCGTGACGCGCAACACACCGCGATGTCCGCGGTGCGGTCGCAACCGCTGAGCACAATCGTTTGGCAAACGCCGGTGGACCTGCAGCCGCAATACGACGGCAACGATTTGTTCATCCATTACGGGACGCCGCTGGTGACGGCGGCGAACACGATCATCGTCCCGGTGAAAACCGGAGCGAACAATGGTTTTGAGCTCAAGGCGCGAAGGGGGCGTGACGGCGCATTGTTATGGAAGCAAACGAGCGATTACACGTTGCCGCTGCATGGTTGGACGGCGAGTTATGGCCCGACCTTGACGCCGCAGGGACGATTGTATTGGCCCGGAGCGGGCGGGACGCTGCTTGTTCGTGACAATGTCGATGCGCCGGTCACGGCTGTGGCGGGCGAGGTGAACTTTTACGTCACGGCGAAACGCAAGTTCAACCGCAATGTGAAGATCAGCACGCCGCTTACGTCCGATGCCAGCGGCAACATTTATTTCGGTTACGAAGTTGATGGGCCGGGGCCAAAAGCGCTCAAGCATACCGGCATTGCACGTGTTGATACGAGGGGGCGTGGCACTTTTGTTCCGCTCGAAATGAGCGGCGGACCGATTCTGCGCGTGACGTTGAATTGCGCGCCGGCGTTGAGCAACGACGGCCGTACGCTTTACGTTTCTGCGCACGGCACGGCAATGATTCGTAATGGCACGGCCGGGTTTTTGTTCGCGCTCGACAGCCGCACTTTGCACGTGCAAAACGCGGTCCCGCTTCTTGATCCGCAAAGCGGCGAACCAGCGGAGATATCAGACGACGGGACGGCATCACCGACGGTTGGCCCGGACGGTCGCGTGTTTTACGGTGTACTAGATAATCCGCCGACGACGAGTCGCGGTTGGTTGTTGCAGTTCAGCGCCGATCTTTCACAAAGCCCGGGCGTGCCGGGAGCATTTGGCTGGGACGACACGGCTTCAATTGTTCCAGCGTCGCTCGTCGCTTCGTATCACGGTTCGTCGGCGTATTTGCTCATGACCAAATATAACAACTACGCCGCCGGCGGCGGCGACGGGAAAAACCGGCTCGCCATTCTCGACCCGAACGATTGCCAAATGGACGCCCGCACCGGCATGATGGTGATGAGAGAAGTGCTGACGATTCTCGGACAAACGCCCGATCCGCAATACGAAAGTGATTTCCCGGGCGCGGTGCGGGAGTGGTGCATCAACACCGCCGTTGTCGATCTAGCAACAAACAGCGTGCTCGCGAACAGCGAAGACGGAAAACTTTACCGCTGGGACCTAACGAGCAATAGCTTTAGCGAAATCATCACGTTGACCGCGGGCATCGGCGAAGCGTACACGCCCACGATCATCGGGGCGGACGGAAAAGTTTACGCGATCAATAACGCCACGTTGTTCGCGATCGGCGCCGGGCGCTAACGATCACGACCAGGTGATCAAACGCAACTCGTGCGTTTGCATGAGATGCGGATGTGTCGGCACCACGCGCACGCTAAATCCATACGCGCCACTCTCACTCGCCGGCACTGTGCCTGTATATATATAGCTGCCGTCCCCATTGCGGCCGCTTTCGTTCAACATCGTAACCGCGGGGTTTTTGATGCCGCCGTTTTCCGATTCGCCATGATAAGCCTCGACCCGCACATGTTTTGGATCGACGCCGCCGAGGTGGACGCACGCAGCGAGCTGAAGCGATTCGCCCACCGGAATGTTTTGTCGATCTTGATTCGCGACCTGCACTTCATGCACGCGCACTTGCGGCCAATCTTTGCGCATCTGCGCTTTCCATTGGCTGAGCTGCGTCGCGGCCGTGCAATTGTCGCGCGCGAAATCGTGATGTGACTTCGCTGCCGGAATGTAGAGCCGCTCGGTGTATTCCATCACCATGCGGTGCGTGTTGAAGACCGGCGTAACGCTGCGAATCGCATTCCGCATCCACTGCAGCCAGCTCAGTGGAAGTTTGCCGTCGGGTCGCGCGTAGTAGAGCGGAATGATCTGGTTTTCGAGAACCTGGTAGAGGCTGTTCGCGTCGACTTCGTTCTGGAAAACGTCGGTGCCGTGCTGAATCTCCGAACCAATCGTCCAACCATTGTTGCCGTTGTAACCTTCGCACCACCAGCCATCGAGCACGCTCAAATTGAGCCCCGCATTCGGCGCGAGTTTCATTCCGCTGGTGCCGCTCGCTTCATGCGGACGCAGCGGATTGTTCAACCAAAGATCGACACCCTGCACCAATCGCCGCGCGATGTAGCTGTCGTAATCTTCCACGAAAACGACGCGGTTCTCGATCCCGGCTTCGCGGCTGAATTCGTACACTTCTTTGATCAACGCCTTGCCGCCTTCGTCGCGCGGATGCGCTTTGCCCGCGAAAATAAATTGCACCGGGCGCGTCGTGTCGTTGAGCAACTTCTTCAGCCGCTCCTTGTCGCTGAACAACAACGCGCCGCGTTTGTAAGTGGCAAACCGCCGCGCGAAACCGATCGTCAAAATCTCCGGATCGAGAAGTTGGTTTGCGTTGCGAATCGATTGCGGCGATTCGCCCACGCGCTGGCGTTGTGCGCGCACACGCTCGCGCACGAACTCGACCAGGCGCCGCTTCAATTGCTGATGCGTGTCCCAAAGCTGCGCGTCCGGAATGTCGATCACGCGTCGCCAGAAATCTTCATTCGTTAGGTTCTCTTCCCATTCGCCGAGGTGTTTGTGGTAGAGCGCGGAAAACTCCGGCGCCATCCACGTCTTCGTGTGAATGCCATTCGTGATGCTCGTGATCGGCACCTCTTCGGCGGGCACGCCCGACCAGACATCGCGCCACAATCCGCGACTCACGTCGCCGTGCAGTTTGCTCACGCCGTTTGCGTGCCGGCTCATGCGCAACGCCAGAATCGTCATGCTAAACGGATCGTTCGGATCGACCCGTGTTTGTCCGAACGACATCATTTCATCGAATGGCAGCCCGATCTCTTTCGCGAAGCTGCCGAAATATTTTTTCATCATGTCGCGCGGGAACGCGTCGTTCCCCGCTGGCACCGGCGTGTGCGTCGTGAAAACATTTGCCGACGCGACCACTTGCAGCGCCGAATAAAAATCCAAATTCTTCTCCGCGACATTCCGCCGAATGCGTTCGAGCGCGAGAAAAGCCGAGTGGCCTTCGTTCATGTGAAACACTTCCGCGTCGATCCCGAGCGCGGTCAGCGTCTTCACGCCGCCGATGCCTAACAAGATCTCCTGGCGCATTCGCATCTCGAGGTCGCCGCCGTAAAGCTCCGCCGTGATGAGCCGGTCTTCCGGATTGTTCTCGGGAATGTCGGTGTCGAGCAGATACAAATTCACCCGCCCGACGTGCAGCTCCCAAACCTTCGCATGTACTTGTCGATCTAATATCGACACCGAAATGAGCAGCTTCGTTCCATCGCGTTGCACTTCACGGATCGGCAGATGATGGAAACTTTGATTCAGCGAGATCGCGTGCTGCCTTCCTTCCTTGTCGATCTCCTGCCGAAAATATCCGTGGCGATACAACAAACCGAGCGCGACGAAATTCAGATCGAGATCGCTCGCGGATTTGCAATGATCGCCCGCCAGAATACCGAGACCGCCGGAATAATTCGGAATCGATTCGTGAAATCCGAACTCAGCCGAGAAATACGCGATCGGTTTCGTGATCGCGCTGCCCGCGCCGGTTTTGCCGTAAGTGTCTTTGCGCTCAAGATATTTTCGAAACGCATCGTGCACCTGCTTGAGCTCGCGCAGAAAACCTTTGTCGCTCGCGAGATCCTCGAGTCGCGCCTGCCGCGAAAGTTGCAGCATGCGCACCGGGTTATGATTCGTCCGGTTCCAAAGATCGACATCGAGATGTCGGAAGAGCCGGCGCGCGGATGGCTCCCACGTCCACCAAAGATTGTAACTGATCTCGCGCAGCGGTTCGAGCGCCGCCGGCAGAGTCGGCGT
>JBEEGX010000217.1:0-20452 GCA_041167105.1 Verrucomicrobiota bacterium | reverse complement strand
CAACTGCTCGTGAATGTTGCCCGCGCCGAGACTGAGCACGAGATCGCCGACATCGAGCGCGTTCCCGATATCGCAATGCACCCGCTTCAACTGGGGCTGATAATTTGCATCTCCGTGACTGCGCGCGACGATCTCATCGACAATCGTTTGACCGCTGATCCCCGGCAGCGGCGCCTCGCTCGCGGCATAAACATCGGTTACGACAACTTTGTCCGCGTCATCAAACGCCGCGCCGAATTCTTTGCGCAATGCCTTCGTGCGCGAATAGCGATGCGGCTGAAACATCGTCAGGACGCGTTTGCGTCCGGTCGATTTCGCCGTTTTCAATGTCGCGCGAATTTCCGTGGGATGATGCGCGTAATCATCAACCAGCAGAAATCGCTCGCTTGCATATTTAATTTCAAAACGGCGACGCGCGTGCTGAAACTTGCTTAACGACTTCGCGATTTTCTCGAAGGGCACGCCGAGCTCCGTCGCAAGGGCAACGACACCCGTGGCGTTGTGCACGTTGTGCTCGCCCGGAACGTTAAGCACGATCTCGCCCAGTTTTTCGTCGCCGCGATAAACGCAGAACACCGACGCGAAGTCGCGCAACTCAATGTCCCCTGCGCGATATTCTGCTTGTTCGGTTAAACCGAACGAGATCGTGTGTTCGCAAGATCGACATGTACTCGTCGCGCATTTGTCATCGGCGCTGTAAAAAACTTTGCCCGAAGTTTGCGCGAGCAATTTCCCAAACACGTCCTCGATTGCGGTGAGGTCTTTATAAAAATCGAGATGCTCTTCCTCGATATTCAAAATGAGCGCGTGCTCGGGATGAAAAAACTCAATCGTGCCATCGCTCTCATCCGCTTCGGCCACGAACCATTCGCCGCGCGAATCCCAATGCGCATTCGATCCAAGAATCGGAATCTCTGCGCCGACGTAATGCGACGGATGCAATCCGCCCTCGCGCAAAACGTGCGCCGCCATCGCTGAAGTCGTCGTCTTGCCGTGCATGCCGGCGATGACGATGCCGCGCTTGCCGCGCATGATTGCGGCGAGCGCTTCCGCGCGCCGCGCTTTCATTTTCGCCGCCGCCAAAATCGGATTGTCGATCTTGATTGCCGACGAATAAATGACGAGCTCCGCATCGGCCGCGTCTTCGGCGCGATGGTTCTGATGAAATCGCAAACCGAGCCGTTGCAATCGCGCAATTTCCTGCGTCGCCACTTTGTCCGAACCGCGGACTTCGTGGCCGAGCTCGAGCAACAGCGCGGCGAGTCCGCTCATGCCGCTGCCGGCGACGCCGATCAAATGCACGCGATGCCGCTCGCGCGTTAAAAATTTTGCAAGATCGACATCGTGCACCGTCGTCATTGCACGTACTTCTCCATCGTGTCCACCACGCGTTCGGCGGCATTCATCGGCGCAAGTCGCGTGGCTGCTTCCGCCATCGCGCGAATCTTCTGCGGCTCCGCCATCAGCTCGCGAATTCTGTGCGCGAGAGAATCGCCGGAGATTTCCGATTCCTTAATCACGATCGCTGCCTGCGCCCGTGCAAAAATTTCGGCGTTGCGGGTTTGATGATCTTCCGCCGCGTACGGATACGGAATCAAGATTGCCGGGAGTGAAAACGCGGCCAGCTCTGCCAGACTCGCCGCGCCCGAACGGGCAATGGCCAACTCGGCGGCGCTATAAATTTCCGCCATGCGATGATGAAACGGTGCGACGAAGGCGGGAATATTTTCGCGGCGATAATTGTCGGCTACGAGACGTTCGTCGCGCGTGCCGGTGAGATGAACGATCTGCAATTGCAAATCGCGCAGCGCCGGCGCCGCTTTAATCATGGCTTGATTAATTCCGCTCGCGCCCTGGCTGCCGCCCATGACCAGCAGCGTCGTTAGGCCGGAATCCAAACCAAGCCGCTCACGCGCAACATGTCGATCTAACGGGCGCAGCTCGGTGCGGATCGGCGTGCCTGTAACTTCGGTGCGCGCTTTGGGAAAGAATTGCGCGCATTCCTTGAAGCCTAACAAGACCGCGCGGACCATGCGCGCAGTGAACCGGTTCGCTTTGCCGGGAATCGCGTTGGATTCGTGAATGAAAGTCGAGATGCCGCGCATGCGTCCGGCCATGACCGGCGCAGTGGACGTGAAGCCGCCCATGCCGAGCACGACTTGGGGTTTGAACTTGCGATAAATTGCGCGGCACATCGACAGGCTCTCGCCGAAGCGCCTAACGAAGCCGAAAATTGCCGGCGAGAACCCCGACGGCAGACCGACCGTCGGCAATTTTTCGTAGCGCAGCTCCGGATGTTCCTTGAGCGCGAGTGCGTCCACTTCCTTCTCGGAAATGAAGAGCATCACTTCGTGGCCGCGATCGCGCAGCGTTTCAGCGACGGCAATTCCCGGAAATAAATGTCCGCCGGTTCCTCCACATGCGATCACGGCGTTCATTGCAAATGCGATTGTCGATCTTGCATTAAATGCGCGGCGTCACTCGCACCTGCAGGGTGGTTCGTCTTTTGTTCGCCGGCTCCAGTTTCGCCTGCCGATAAATGTTCAAGAGCAATCCGATCGCAAACAGACATGCGACCAGGTTCGATCCGCCATAGCTGATGAATGGCAGCGGCAGCCCTTTGTTAGGCAGAAGCGATGTGGTCACGCCGATGTTCACCGCCGCTTGCAATCCGAGCAGCGAAACGAGTCCGCAACCGAGCAGCAGACCGAAACGATCTTTCGCGTGCAACGCGATCAGCATTCCGCAGATGACGATGACGACGAATAAAAACACGACGAGCAAACTCATGCGTAGCCCCAGCTCTTCGCCGATCATTGGAAAAATAAAATCGGTATGCGCGTACGGGAGATACATCATTTTCTGGCGACCATTGCCGAGGCCGAGGCCTTCCATACCGCCACTGCCCCACGCGATGAGCGCCTGCATTTGCTGCAAGCCCGCGTCTTCTTTGTGAACTTCGGGATGCATGAACGCGAGCAATCGCCCCATGCGTTCCGGCATTAACGTCGCCGTTATTAATAGCGACCCGAATCCGCCGGCGGCGACAACGCCGAGCAACATCATGTTCGCGCCGGCGACAAACATGACCACGAACGCCATCGCGCCGATGAGTGCGGTCGTGCCGAGATCGACTTCCGCGAGAATAAGCGCGAGCAAAATACTCACCACCGCGAGCGGAATCACGAATCCGTGAACGAGCGAACCGCTCGCTTTTTCGTAACGCGAATACCACCAGGCGAGAAAAAATACGGCGGCGATCTTCGCGATTTCGGATGGTTGAAAACTGAGGGTATTGAATCCGACCCAGCGGCGCGAACCGTTGATGCGCATGCCGATGTGCGGAACGAAGCAGAGCG
Organism: Verrucomicrobiota bacterium; assembly: GCA_041167105.1. Lineage (GTDB taxonomy): Bacteria > Verrucomicrobiota > Verrucomicrobiia > Chthoniobacterales > UBA10450 > JAJPGZ01. The sequence goes on along the minus strand of JBEEGX010000217.1, from coordinate 17,093 downwards.
CGAGGGCGATGACCGCAGCGGCGAACCAGATCCACCACGTGCGTTGCCAGAAATGATAATCGACCAAGGCGGCCACGGCGCAGATCGTTAGGCCAACGCCGAGCCAAACACCCTGGCGTTTGATAAAGAAGTAAACGTCGCCGTGACTGTCGCGCGCGAATGCGCTCGTGCTGAAAAGCATGACGATGCCGATGACGAGCGTGCCGAGCACAGCAATGAAAAGGAGGGTGGCGCTCTTGCGATGCATTGCGTTAGATCGACATCTACTCCTCTGATTTTTTCTTCACCGTGCTTTTGTTAGGCACGAGCAGCTTCTGGCCGACTTTCAATTTGCGCGGGTCATCGATGTGATTGAGTGCGAGCAGATCGTCGTACGGAACGTGCAACTTCTTCGCGATCGTGACCGGGTTGTCACCCTTCGCGACCGTGTAAGTCTTGTGTGAATCGTCCACCGGCTTCGCGCGCTTGATCTCCATCGCGGGCGACGCACTTGCCGCAGGTGTACTTGTCGATCTTGCAACGGCCGCCGGCGTCGCCGTGGGACGTTCGCGCGTCTTGATCGCATTGAATGCGATAATTCCGGAAACGGCGACGACATGGAGAATGAGCACGATGAGCAACGCGCGCGACAACTTCATGTTCGGCTCCGACATCTCGTCGTAATCGGCCGTGGCCGCGCGCATCGGTCGACGCACTGCGGTGGCGCGAAGTTTCTTGCGCCGTTTCGCGAACTTGAACTTGGGAAACTTGATTTTCATTTCGGCAACGCCCTAACGAGACCGCGAAATTGATCGCCGCGATCGGCGTAGCTTTTGAACATGTCGAAGGACGATGTACCCGGTGAAAAGAGAACGACTTCGCCGGGCTTGGCGGTGTTGCGCGCGCGGTCGACCGCTTCCGCCAGCGAATCGGCGCGCTCGCATTGCGTGACGTCGTTCCAATCCTGCGCGATGCGCTCGGCCATTTCGCCGATGAGAATTGTCGATCTTACCTTTTCCTTCACAAGCGGCCGCAGCTCTTCGTAGGTGAAACCCTTGTCTTTCCCTCCGGCGATGAGCACGACCGGTTTACTTTGCGCGAGCAACGCTTTCTCGACCGCGTCGAGGTTGGTCGCTTTCGAATCGTTGATGTAATCGACGCCGCCAAGTGTGCGCACAAATTCGCAGCGATGCGGCTGCGGTTCGTACTCCGATAGCGCCGGCACCATTTGCTCGAACGAAAGTTTTCTCGCGTGTCCGGCCGCGAGCGTCGCCATCAGGTTCTCGATGTTGTGCGCGCCGCGCAATTTCGTCTGCGACATGCGCAAGACCGGTTCGTTTTCGTAAACGATCGCGCCTTCGCTCAAACGGAAATCGGCGCGGTCGTCGTAGGCGCTAAACGTGACGCTGCGCGCTTTCAATTTCGGCAAACGCTCCGCCGCATTCACGATCGCAACGTCATCGCTCGTTTGGTTTTCGAAGATGCGGAGCTTGGCCGCGCGATATTCCGCGACCGAACGGTAACGATCGAGATGGTCCGGCGCGAAATTGAGCCAGAGCGCGATCGACGGTCGAAACTTCGAGATCGTCTCGAGCTGAAACGAGCTGACTTCCACTGTGAGCACGTCGAACGGTTTTTTCTCGCGCGCGACTTCGGAAAGCGGTTTGCCGATGTTGCCGCAGGCGATGGTGCGCTGGCCGCAGGCGTTCAACATCTGTGCGAGCATTTCGGTCGTCGTGGTCTTGCCGCTGGTGCCGGTGATGGCGATGACCGGAATGTCGATCGAACGAAATCCGAGCTCGAGCTCGCCTAACATGTCGATCTTGCGCGAAGAAAAACTTTGCGCGAGCGCGGACGCGGGATCGATCCCGGGACTGAGCACAGCCAAATCGTAAGCGTCCGCGTTTTTGTCCGCGTCTACCCCGGCGATTACGCGCACACCTTGCGACCGCAAATTATCGAGCGTCGCTTTGAGCAGCTTCGATTCGTCCGCGCTGTCGAGCACGGTCACGTTCGCGCCTTCGCTCTTGAGCAACAGCGCCGCGGCCGTTCCGCTTAAACCGGCGCCGAGCACTGCGACATTTTTATTTTGGTAGAGCGCCATTCGTTATCTCAATTTCAAAGTGGCGAGGCCGAGCAATGCGAACACGCCGGACAAAATCCAAAACCGCACGATCACCGTGTTCTCTTTCCAACCGGCGAGCTCGAAATGGTGATGCAGCGGCGACATGAGGAAGATTCGTTTTCCGGTCGTTTTGAAGCTGATCACCTGCATGATGACCGAGACCGCTTCGAGCACGAACACGCCGCCGACGATTGCGAGCAGCAGCTCCTGTTTACAACAGATCGCGACCACGCCCATCATTCCGCCGATGGCGAGCGAGCCGGTGTCGCCCATGAAAACTTTTGCCGGGTAACAGTTGAACCAGAGAAATCCGAAGCCGGCGCCGACCAGTGCCGCGCAAACAACGGCGAGCTCGGCGGTGAATGGGTAAAACGGGACCTGCAAATATTCCGCGATGCGAAAATTTCCGGCGACGTAACAAAGCAGCGCATAGGCGAACGCGACCGTGATGGTGCAACCAATCGCGAGACCATCGAGGCCGTCGGTCAGATTTACCGCATTCGACGCGCCGACGATGACGAGTGCGAAAAATGGCAGGACGAACCAACTCATGTTTGTCACGACCGGCGTTTTGATGAACGGCACGAACAACTCGCGCGCCTGCACTTCGATCAGCGGTGTCGTTAGGAAAACGGCCGCGACGATGAGCGCGAGCGCGATTTGAAATAGCAACTTCACGCGTCCGGGTACGCCATCAGTCTTCTTCTTCGTGACCTTGAGATAATCGTCCGCGAATCCGAGGGCGCCGAGATAAAGCATGGCGAACAAGGCGAGCCAGACGAAGCGACTATCCGGTCGCGCCCAAAGCACGCTGGAAATGAAAACCGCGCCGATGATGAGCACGCCGCCCATGGTTGGCGTGCCCGCCTTGCCGCCGTGCAGGGTCGCGAGCCGATGCACTTCTTCCGCGCCGCGAATGGGCTGGCCGATTTTGAGCGCAGTCAAACTGCGGATGACCCAATTTCCAAACAAAAGACAAATCGCGAAAGCTGTGACCGCGGCTGCGACCGCGCGAAACGTGACGTAAAAGAAAACGTTGAAGCCGCCGAAATGATCGCTGAGCCGGTGAAGGAAAAAAAACATCGCTAATTGCTCACGGCCGGTTGCTGTTTGCTGAATTCTTCGATCACGCGTTCGGTGCGCGCGGTGCGGCTGCCTTTGATGAGGATGAGGTCGCCCGGCTCGGCGATTTCGCCTAGCAAATCCGCGGCTTCAGTTGTCGATCTTGCAAGATCGACATGTTCGAGTCCCGCTTTGCGCGCGGCGTCGGCGATGGTTTCGTCGAGAGAAATGAGATGATCGATTCGCAACTCCGCCGCGCATTCGCCCACGTCGCGATGACCGCGTTCCGCTTCCGCCCCGAGCTCGCCCATCTGTCCGAGCACTGCGATCCGCTTTCCATCGGCATCGAGCTCGACCAACGTGCGCAGCGCCGCCTTCATCGAATCCGGATTCGCGTTGTAACTGTCGTCGATGAACTGCACGCCGTTGATCTCTTTGATTTGCAAACGCGCTTTGGTTAGGGGCGCGGATGCCAAACCTTGCGCACATTCTTCGAGCGAAAGTCCAAACACGCGACCGGCCGCGACCGCGAGCAACGCGTTCTGCACCATGTGCATCCCCGGCACCGGCAATTGCGCGCGACAACGATGCGCGCCTTCGAGAATGGTGAACTCCGAGCCTTCAGCCGTTTGCGTAATCTCGCCCGCGCAAATCTCGCCGTCGGTTGTTCCGGCCAGCAGAACCTTTGCACGCGTGCGCGCCGCGATACTTTCACGAAATTCATCTTCCGCGTTCAGGATCACCGTTCCGTTAGGCCCGATCGCTTCCGCCAAGGCACCTTTCTCCTGCGCAATCGCTTCGCGCGATCCCATGAACTCGATATGCGCCACGCCAATGTTCGTGATGATGCCGACGTCCGGCGCCGCAATTTTGGCGAGCGCCGCAATTTCGCCGGGATGATTCATTCCGATTTCCCAAACGCCGATGTCATGATCGGAGTTTGTTTCGAGAATGGTGCGCGGAAGTCCGACGTGATTGTTGAAGTTGCCTTCCGTTTTCGCGACGCGGAATTTCCGGCCGAGGACGGCCGCGGTAAAATCTTTCGTGCTGGTTTTGCCGTTGCTGCCGGTGATGCAGATAACTTTCAGGCCTAACGAACGACGATAGTTCGCCGCGATCGTTTGATAAGCGACGAGTGTGTCGGCCGCGCGAATGATGGCGAACTTCGGCGGCGTTTTTCCGTTCCAGCCAGGATCGACAATCGCGCCGGCGGCTTTCGCCTTTGCCACGTCTTCGACAAATTTGTGACCGTCGAAATTTTCGCCGCGCAAGGCGACGAACAATTCACCGGGTTTGATCGTACGGGAATCGGTGCTGATGCGCTCGACGACGCGATCGCCATCGCCGCGCTCGAGCCGTGCATTGGCAAGATCGACAATTTGCAAGATCGACAATCGATTCATGACGCAAACTCCACCGGGCGATTTTCAATGGCGCGTTTCGTGAGATGCACGTCATCGAACGGAATCGTGTGGTCGGCGAACTCCTGATAATTCTCGTGGCCTTTCCCCGCGATGAGGATGATGTCGCGCGGCTGCGCCATCGCGATCACCCGATTAATCGCCGCCGCGCGGTCGGTGATCTTTTCGTAATTCTTTCCGCGAAATCCTTTCTCAACCTCCGCGATGATGGCATCCGGATCTTCCTTGCGCGGATTATCGCTCGTGATAATTGCGAAATCCGCATGTCGATCTACCACTTCGCCCATGAGCGGACGTTTTTGCTTATCGCGGTCTCCGCCGCATCCGAAAACGACGATGAGGCGATTAAGTTGCAGCTCGCGCAAAGTTTTAATGACGTTTAGCAGCGCGTCCGGCGTGTGCGCGTAATCGACGAAAACTTGGAACTGACGCTTCGCGGGAACGAGCTCGAGTCGTCCAGGAACCTGTGGTGATTTGGCGAGACTCATGACCGCTTCGCGCAAACTAATGCCGAGCGCACTCGCGGCCGCGAGCGCGGCCATGGAGTTCGCGACGTTGAAACGACCGATGAGCGGAACGCGGACGAGATAACTTTTACCCCGCGCATCGAGCTGGTAGGACGTGCCGCCGACTTCCATGCGGTAATTTGATGCGCGAAAATCGGCGCGCGCGCTCATTCCGTAGGTCACGATCGAAATGCGATTGTCGATCTTAGCGAGTAATTTTTGGCCGTAGGCGTCGTCGCAGTTGATTACCGCGACGGGTTTCGTTTTCTTCTTTTGGTCGGCGAGCGAAGTGAACAGTTTGGTTTTCGCTTCGAAGTAATTCTCCATCGTGCCGTGAAAATCGAGATGGTCCTGCGTCAGGTTCGTGAACACCGCCACGTTCCATTCCAGTCCGCGAGTGCGTTCTTGCGCGAGCGCGTGCGAGGAAACTTCCATCGCAGCCGCGCGACACCCGGCATCGACCATTTGGCCTAACAATTCCTGCACATCGAGCGATTCAGGCGTCGTGCGTGTGGCTGGCAAAACGCGCTCGGCGATTTCGTAGCGCACAGTTCCGATCAGTCCGCACCGCACGCCCGCGTTCTCGCAGATATGCTTGATCAAAAATGTCGTCGTCGTTTTTCCATTCGTCCCGGTCACGCCGGCCATGCGCAATTTGCGCACGGGATATCCGTAAAACGCCGCGCCTACATCCGCGAGCACGGTGCGCGTATTCTCAACGACTACCGTGGTGACGCGCGGATGATTTCCATTTCGCTCGGCCAGAATCACCGTCGCCCCTTTTTCGATGGCGGCGTCGATGAAATCGTGGCCATCGCTTTTTTCGCCACGCAATGCGACGAAGAGGCCATTCCTTTGCACACGCCGCGAGTCATACGCGATGTCTTCCACTGCGCGATCAACCGGGCCGGCGATTTCGCGGACGGGAATGGCGGCGAGTAATGTCTTGAGCTGCATGCGTGAAAGAAATTTCCTCGCAACACGCTCAGCGATGTCGAGAATTGCTCAAGGCCACTCGCTCCACCGGCACGGCTTTGCGAATTTCCTCCTGCGGTTGAAGATCGAGATAACGCGCGGCCTTCTCGGCGATGCGCGAGAAAATCGGACCGGCGACGAGACCGCCGTAGTTCAGCTCCGGTTTGTCGGTCTTCGCGTCGTCGAGCACAACCAGCCCGACGAATTCCGGTTTATCCGCCGGCAAGTAACCGCAGAACGAGACGACCCATTTGCCGTGATCGTATCCGCCGTGGGGATCGACTTTTTGCGCAGTGCCCGTTTTGCCGGCGATGACGAACCCGGGCACGGCTGCGGCCGCGGCGGTGCCGCGATCGCTCACGACACCGCGCAGGGCATTACCGATTTGTCTGGCCGTCTGGGGAGAAATTACTTCGCGCACGACCGTGGGCTTGAGCGAGCTGATCGTTAGGCCATCGGCGCTGGTGACTGATTTCACAATGCGCGGCGCGACGAGCTTGCCGCCATTCGCGACCGCGCACATCGCCGTCGTCATCTGTAACGGCGTTACGCCAATCTCGTGTCCCATCGGAATGCGCGTGATAGAAATTTTGCTCCACGAATGCGGTGGCCGAATCAGGCCGGGAATTTCGCCCGGTAATTCAATCCCGGTGCGTTCGCCGAATCCGAAACGCCGAATGTATTCGTAAAATTTTTGATCGCCGACGCTGATGGCAAGCTTTGCCGCGCCGATGTTGCTCGATTTGATGAGAACGTCGCGCACGCTCAAATCCGTAAAGGCGCGGTGATCATGAAGGGCAGTGCCGCCGAAATTCCAAAGGCCGTTCTCACAAAAAATTTCCGTCTCGGGATTGACCTTGCGTTCGTTGAGCGCAGCCGCGGCGGCGACAATTTTGAATGTCGATCCTGGCTCCATCATGTCGATGATGGCGCGGTTCTTCATTTGCTCCGGCTTCGCGTCGCTGCGCTCGTTCACATTGAACGCGGGCCGGTTCGCCATCGCCAGCACCTCACCGGTTTGCGGCCGCATCAAAACGATCGTCGCTTTCTGCGGCTGATACTCGCGCATGGCGGCGTCGATCTCGTTCTCGACAATGTTCTGCAGGTTAAGATCGACAGTTAACTTTACGTTGGAACCATTACGCGGCGCGCGTTCCTGCCCGCGATAAAGCACGAGTTCCTGCCCGGCGCGATTGTGCTCGATGTAACGGTAGCCGTCCTGCCCGTGCAGATATTCATCCATCGAACCTTCCACGCCCTGAATGCCGTGATGTTCGAAATCGGTGAAGCCGATGACGTGACAGAGCATCGCGTTGTTCGGGTAATTTCGCGTGGCGTCGTGCTCGAAATAAATCCCGCGAAGATTTTTTGCGCGCAGTTGTTCGCGCAGACGGTCCGCGTCCGCTTTCGTCACTTCGCGTTGCAAAACAATGTATCGACGGTCGCCGGAAATTTTTTCGGCTACTTCCGCGCGCGGAAGCTTCAACTCACGTGTGACAAGATCGACAATCGCATCTCGATCGTTGATATGCGTCGCGTCGGCCACGACGGTTTCGACCGGCACGTTATGCGCGAGCGCTTCGCCGTTCGCGTCCACGATCTCGCCCCGCTCGGCGTAGATCGGCTGTTTATAGACGTGCTTGTCCGCGGCCAGCGCCGCGTACTCGTCGTGCTTGACCATTTGCAGATAGATCAAGCGGCATGAGAAAACGCTGAAGAGCGCAGTGAAGCCGAGACAAACAATGACGCATCGAAAGCGGGAGCTGCACTTCATTTCACATTGGAAACCGGTTGGACCGCGTCCTCGTTAGGCCGCGCCGGGATGGTCAGGCGAACAATGTTGCGTTCGGCGATCGGGATCATTTTCAAATAACCTTCCTTAAGCCGGCGTTGCAGCGCCGAGCGCGAAGTCAGCGCCGTGATCTGTCCCGCAGCCACATCGTTCTGCGTGCGCAAACTCGCGAGCTCGTTCTCCAGCGCCTTCTTCCGATCGCCGAGATGGTAAAGCTGAATGTTGAGATAAACGTACGTCAGCCCCATGAGCGCGACGAAGGCGAGCATAACGAGCCAGCGCGCGAGCGAGGCCGCATCGACCGTGTTGACATTGCGACGGCGGCTCATCTGATTTTCTCCGCCACGCGCAATTTTGCGCTGCGCGAACGCGGGTTGGCGCGTTGTTCGTCTTCCGTCGGCTCGATCGGCTTGTCCGTTAAGATCGACATGTTGTAATCCGGGTTGCGTTTCGGCTCCGGCCATTCCGGTTTGTCGAGCCACTCCCGCGCGTGATCGCGGAAGAAATTTTTCACGATGCGATCTTCGAGCGAATGAAACGAGATCACCGCGATCCGCGCACCGATCTCGAGACGGCTCGTTAGGGCAAGCAAACCTTCCCCGAGCGCGCCGAGCTCATCGTTCACTTCCATGCGCAACGCCTGGAACACGCGCGTCGCGGGATGCATTCGCCCATGACGGCCGACCACTTTCTCGATCGCTTTCGCCAACGGCAATGTGTCCCGAAACGGCGTTTCCTTACGCGCCTTCACGATAGTCGCCGCGATACGACGCGCGGCCGGTTCTTCGCCCAGCTCGCGGAATAACTGCGTCAGTTGTTCCTCGCTGTAAGCGTTGACGATGTAAGCCGCGTTCGTCGCGCTCGACGGATCCATGCGCATGTCGAGCGGACCGTTGCGCATGAAACTGAAGCCGCGCTGCGCGTTCTCTAGTTGCCGCGACGACACGCCAAGATCGACAAGTGCGCCTCCGATGGTCGCAATGCCGAGCTCGTCGAGAAGTTTGTCGGCGTTGCGGAAATTTCCCTGGCGAAATGTCACCCGCGTTCCGGCGTGCGCCAAACGTTCCCGCGCATGCTCGATCGCTTCCGGATCCTGATCGAGCGCCAGAATGTCCGCGCCCGTTTTCAACATTAGTTCGCTATGGCCGCCGCCGCCGCAGGTCGCATCGAGAATGAGCGCGCCCGGTTTCGGCGCGAGCAAGTCGAGCACTTCGGCCGCGAGCACCGGTTGATGATAAGTGAAGTCCTCCATCGGGTCGGCCTCCTCTAAAATGAGCGGCCCGGTTGCAAATCGCACCGGCCGGTCGAACAACATCGCGTTCATAATTGCCCTAGAGCCCGATCACGTTCGCCACGTGTTGATATGTCGATGTTTCCTCCTCGTGCGCTTTCTTCCAGCGCGTGAGATTCCAAATTTCAAAACGCCCGCGACCGCCGACGAGCGCGACCTCGCCTTTAAGTTGAAGTTGTTTGCAAACGTCTTCCGGTAAAACGAGGCGGCCTTGTCGATCGGCCGTCGCATGTTCGGCGCGCGAATGCAGATGACGCAGAAATATGCGCCGGTCGCGCGGCGACACATTCGGATTCGATTCTGCTTCGGTGCTCACACGAGAAAATTCCTCAGCCGACATGACCAGGAGAAATTGATGATCCGCCTGCGGAAGAAGGATGAACTCCTCGGCGCCATCGCGTCGCCAGCGCGCGGGGATGGTGATGCGATTCTTTTCGTCAATGGCGTGACGAAATTCGCCGGCGAAGAATCGTTTGGCGGCTGGCGATTTGTCGTCCATATGCGGGAGGTTTGATCAACCATTCTTCCCCACTTCGCCCCACCTTAAACCACTTTGCGTACCGCGGGTCAATAAGAATTATGCAGTCTTTTTGGAGCTGATTTCCGTCGCGCCCATATATAGATGTCGATCTTGCAATCCATTCCCCACGTCGGACGTTTCCGGCCGATGCGACTTTGGTTTCTGGCGTTCGCGACTTCGGTCGTCGCGCAGACTGCTCCCATTAACGACAGCGCCGCCGTGCGCGTAAATGTAACCGTCAACCCCGACGGCTCGCGCACGACCTATCAATTCGACACCGCCAATCACAAGGCGACCGCGATTACAAGCGAACCGGACGGCAAACCGCGCGGCAAAACTATTTACCGTGTGGACGACCAGGGACGCTTCGGTTCCGGCGTTTCATTCGACGCCAAAGGCAAATTCCGTTTCAAGAGCCTGTATAAATACGACGGCGTGGGCCGCATTCAGGAAGAGACGCAGCTCGGCAAGGACGACGCTGTATTAAATAAGATCGTTTACAGCTACGACGCCAACGGCCGGCAGATTGGCTACTCGGTGTTCGACGCGTCGGGAAAGGTCCTCGGGCAAACAGCGACATCTTCAACCGCGCCGCCGGCGAAGAAGCGATGACGCCTGCAAGATCGACATCTACCTCTGTAGCGGCGGTCTATGACCGTCGCAAACTCCTCTCCTAAAATCGGCGACGCTCATAGAGCGCCGCTACAGAAGACGCCTTGCCTCGGGTAACAAAGCGCACTAAAACTCACCCGTGATCGAGTACATCCAGAAGGGCGGCTTGCTCATGTGGCCGATCCTCATTTGCAGCATCGTCGCCATCGGCGTGTTCGCGGAGCGGCTCTTTTATTTGCATCGCGCGAGCATTCACGTCGGCGAATTTCTCAAAGGATTGTCGAACTTGATCCAGCGTCGCAATTTCGCCGAAGCGTTGCATGAATCGGCCGGAACGCCTGGTCCGGTCGCGCGCGTCATTCACGCGGCCATTCTCCGACACGAAGCGCCGCGCGCGGAATTGCGCGATGTCGTTCAGGAAGCGGGACAGCTTGAAGTGCCGAAGCTGGAAAGATTTCTCGGGGTGCTCGCGACCATCGCGTTTCTCGCGCCGCTGCTCGGTTTGTTAGGCACGGTTGCGGGAATGATTGACGTGTTTGGTGTGATCGCGTCGAACGGCGGAACCGCGACCGTAACGGAACTTTCGCGCGGCATTTACAAAAGTTTGCTCACGACCGCGGCGGGACTCGTCGTCGCCACACCAACCTATGTCGCGTTCGCGTATCTCTCGTCGCGCGTTCGGCAGATGATGCACGACATGGAACGCGCCGGCATTGAAGTCGTGCACATGCTCACGGACACGGCGCCGATGAGCGGCATCATCAGCTTTCAACAGCCGAGCACAGAACGCGAAGTTCGCTAGATCGACATCGACTAAGATCGACAATCGATGAAGCTTCACCGGACGAAGGAATACAACTTCGGCTGGATGATGATCATTCCCGCGGTCGATATTCTGTTTCTGCTCATCTTCTTCGTCCTGCTCAGCTCGAATTTTATTTTGCAGCCGGGGATCGCGGTCGCGCTTCCGACTTCCCGTTTCACGCTCCCACCCCAGCCGAACCAACAAATCCTCAGCATCACCGGCGGCGCCGTGCCGGCAGTTTATTTTCGCGACCAAAAAATTGCGATCGAACAACTCGGGCCGTTGCTCGATCGAGCAAAACACGAAGGCGCCAGCATCATCATCAAGGCGGATAGATCGACATCGTACGACACGGTCGTGCAGGTCACGAACCTCGCGCTCGAACACGGCATCACCTCCGTGTCGCTCGCCACCACCGCGCCACGATGACGGCGACCGCAGAAACAAATCTCCTTTTCAATTGGGGACCGCCGCGCAAGCGTGCGCGCGCCCTGGTGCTCTTCATTTCCGCGTCGCTCCTGCTACACGCGCTGTGCTTTTACGTCTTTCAAATCACCTATCCGCCGTCGGTTTCGCTTGTCCCGCCGCCGGCGCGGGTGAATTTGATTTCCGATAAAACAGAAGACGGTCGCGCGTTGTTGCGCTGGATCGATGCGGAAGATCCCGCGTTGGTTTCGACAACGGTGCGAGCAAGACCGCGCGAGCTGCCAAAGATTGAGCACGTGCCTTCGTACATGACGGCGCGAGCGCCGTTGAAACAACTTCCGCCGCTGGTTGTCGATCTTACGCCGCCAAATCCGCTTCCACCGGGTCCGGTTCCGGTGACGCAGCGCGCTGCACCAACGCGCACAACGCCGGTGCCGACGACAGTTGAGTTCTCCGAAGAAATCGCCGCGCGCGGCGCGCCGAAATTTCCGGAAACGGAATTCAGCGCCGCGACGAACGAACAACCGCAAAGCATTCGTTTCCACATCGCGGTGAATGGACGCGGCGAAGTGCAGTACGTATTCCCATTGAATTCATCCGGCGACGCGGCGCTCGACGCGCAGGCACGTCAGCACATCGGGCGGGCGAGATTCGCGAATGCGCCTAACGACGAGCTGACCTGGGGCGCCGCGACCGTGGAATGGGGCGCCGATGTTTCCGCGCCCTCCGCAAGATCGACATCTACTCCTGCGCCGTGATTCGCGTCAGTCTCACCGCGCTGGTCACGATTTATCTGCTGCTTTTTCTTGCGGCGGTTTTTCTTCTCTGGATAGTTGGGGAGTGGAATCGGCGCCGGCGTGAGCGGCGCGCATTGCGTCACCGGTTACGCTGCGTGATTTGCGCATTCGAATTTGAAGATCGAACGGCGGCTTTGCTTCCACGCTGTCCGCGCTGCGGGAGCTTGAACGAAAGATTTAAGTTGGAGCGAATTTAATTATGGGAATGTGGATCGGCCGAAATCGCAAAGCGCGCGTGACCTATGGCTTCGACGAAATCGCGCTCGTGCCCGGACGGGTCACGATTAATCCGAACGAAGTCGCGACGACCTTTCGCATTTACCGCAAGAACACCGAGGCGCTGGAGTTGAAAATTCCGATCCTCGCCAGCGCGATGGATGGAGTTGTCGATGTTGGTTTCGCCATTGCCATGAGCAAGCTCGGCGGTCTCGCCGTGCTGAATCTCGAAGGCGTGCAAACGCGCTACAAACACCCGGCAGAAGTCCTCGAGAAAATTGTGCAGGCGGACAAAGCAGAGGTGACTTCGCTCTTGCAGCGCATTTATCAGGAGCCGGTGCAGCCAGAGCTGATCGCCGCGCGCGTGAAACAAATCAAAGACGGCGGCGGCATCGCGGCGGTGAGCTCGATTCCGCAACGCGCGGCTGAGTTCGGCGCGCTCGCGCAGGAAGCGGGCGCGGATGTTTTCGTTGTGCAAAGCACGGTCTCGACCGTGAAACACATTTCGTCCGAGTACAAATCACTCGATCTCGAAAAATTTTGTCGCGACATGCGCATCCCGGTCATCGTCGGCAACACCGTCACGTATGACGTGACGTTGGAAGTGATGCAATGCGGACCGGCCGCGATATTGATCGGCGTCGGGCCGGGCGCGGCCTGCACCTCGCGCGGTGTGCTCGGACTCGGCGTGCCGCAAGTTACCGCGACGGTCGATTGCGCAGCCGCGCGTGATTTCTATTTCAAAAAAACTTCGCGTTACGTTCCGATTATTACCGACGGCGGCATGAGCAAAGGCGGCGACGTTTGCAAAGCGCTCGCGTGTGGCGCGGATGCAGTCATGGTCGGGAGCGCGTTTGCCAAAGCGGATGAAGCGCCGGGACGCGGATATCATTGGGGGATGGCGACGCCGCACGCGAATCTTCCGCGCGGCACACGCATCAAAGTCGGCACAACCGGTTCGTTGAAACAAATCTTGTTCGGGCCGGCGGAAGTTGATGACGGCAGCCAAAATCTCGTGGGCGCGATCACGACCTGCATGGGCAATGTCGGCGCGCGCGACATCGGGGAGTTTCAGCAGACCGAAATTATAATCGCGCCCTCCATCAAAACCGAAGGTAAACTTTTCCAGACGGTCCAGAGCGTCGGCATGGGCACGAGCTAAGATCGACATCTACATTTCGCATGAACAACGGCCGCAGAGTTGTCATCACCGGCATGGGCGTGGTCACGCCGCTCGGAAACGATCTCGAAACGTTCTGGTCGAAACTGAAAAACGGTGTCAGCGGTATTCGCCGCATCAGCGGACTCGATCCCTCGCGATTCGATTGTCAGATCGGCGGCGAAATACTCGATTTCGATCCGAAACAATTTTTCAAAAATCCCAAGGATCCGCGGCGCAGCGATCGCTTCGCGCAATTGGCCATGGCCGCCGCGAAAATGTCGCTGCAAGACAGCGGCATTGATTTGGAAAAAACAAATCTCGACCGTTTCGGCGTGCTCGTGAGCAGCGGTATCGGCGGATTGAAAACGCTGGAGGACCAGCACGGCGCGTTGCTGATCAAAGGTCCGGACCGCGTCTCGCCCTTCACCATTCCGATGCTCATCAGCAACATGGCGAGCGGACTCATCTCGATGGAATTCGGATTGCGCGGCCCGAACATGTGCATCGTCACCGCCTGCGCGACGTCGAACAACGCCATCGGCGAATCGTGGCGCATCATTAAATTTGGCGACGCGGATATTTTTCTCGCCGGCGGTTCCGAGGCGTCAATGGTCGCGGTCGGTCTCGCTGGCTTCGGCGCGATGAGAGCGTTGAGCACGCGCAACGACGAACCCGAACGCGCGTCGCGGCCGTTCGATAAAGATCGAGATGGTTTCGTCATGAGCGAAGGTTCCGGCGTAGTGGTGGTGGAAGAGCTCGAGCATGCAAAAAAACGCGGCGCGAAAATTTATTGCGAGCTCGTCGGCTACGGGTTGTCCGCCGATGCGTATCACATGACGGCGCCGCCAGAAGATGGCCGGGGCGCCGCGCGCGCCATGCAACTCGCGCTCGAACACGCTAAGATCGACATCGGCGATGTCGATTACATCAACGCGCATGCGACTTCGACCGGGCTGGGCGACATCAGCGAAACGCGCGCGATCAAAAAAGTTTTCGGCGACAAAGCGAAACAGGTCACGATCAGCGCCACCAAATCGATGACCGGGCATTTGTTAGGCGGCGCCGGCGCGGTGGAAATGGCGGCGTGCGCACTGGCGATTCGCGACGGAGTGATTCCGCCCACAATCAATCTCGATAATCCCGATCCGGAATGCGATCTCGATTACACGCCGCACCAAGCGCGGGAAAAGAAAGTGCGCGTGGTGGTGAACAATTCGTTCGGGTTCGGCGGCCACAACGCCACGCTCGTGGCGAAAGTGTTCGAAGATTGATCGACGCGGACGATGTCGATCTTGCGCGATGTCGATCTTAGTTGTCGGAAAAGATCGGGGCGGCCGAAATATCGGCGGCGCTGAATTGCAGACCGTGTCCGCCGCGCCGGAGTGATTTCAATAAGTTCGCCACGCCGGTCGCAGCGCTGGTCGAATAGAAACGGACGAGCCCGACCGTTGTTTTCGTGCCGAACACGGTGATCATGATCGTGTCGTCATCGACCGAATTCATGAACATGTGACTGCCGTTGCCTTGATGATAGAGCGCATTGAATTCGACTTCGCCGATGCGTCGGGCGAGCTCGCAGGTGGCGGCGAATGATCCGGCCGCGAGCGCGGCGATAATGGTCACATCCATGACGTCGTGATCGCCATATTGCGAAATCACGTTGCCGCCTTTGTCGATGACGACGGTGAGATCGGCCTCCGCTTTTTTCAAAAACTCGGCGAGCACACCATCGAGCGTTGCGACATCCTCGATGGTTAAAACTGGAATCGCGTTCATGCCGAGGCTTGTTGCGCGGGCGGTTCGACTGGAATGGCGACCGGCGCCGCGACCGTCGACGGCACGTCGCTTTGTTTGCTGAATTTGTGGAGCAGAATTTGGGAGACGGCGTTGAGCGCGGCGAAAACGTTTTGTCCCGTGCTCGAAATGACTTCGAAACTTTGGAAGCGCTTCTTCCGATTGTTCAAGACGTACTCCATGTAATTGATCGGCGCGATGTTGGTCAGGTCGCGCTTGTTGTATTGGAGGACGAGCGGAATGTCGTCGATCGAGATGTTCTGCTTCGCCAGATTCTCCTCGAGATTTTTGAAGCTCTCGACGTTCTCCTCCATTTTTTCCCATTGCGAATCGGCGACGAAGACGCAGCCATCGACGCTGCGCAGGACGAGCTGCCGCGTCGCGTTGTAAATGACCTGGCCGGGAACGGTGTAGAGCTGAAATTTAGTGACGAATCCTTTGATCACGACCGCGTTTAGCGGAAGGAAATCGAAGAACAATGTGCGATCGGCCGCGGTCGCGAGCGAGACGAGATCGCCGCGGTTGTTCGGATTAATGCGCTGATGAATGTAGCTGAGGTTGGTCGTCTTGCCGCACAAGGCCGGGCCGTAGTAGACGATCTTGAATTGAATTTCGCGGCTGGCGTAATTGATGATCGACATATCAATCTTTTCCTGGGAGCGCGTAGGTGCGCGCGAGTTCTTTCGTTAGGCCGATGAGCTTGTCGTAGGTTTGGTCGTTAAGCTTGGTGCGGCCGTGCAATACCGTGAGGTAGACGTTGGCTTCGCTAAAAAATGTGATCGCGGATTTGTTCCCGTGCAGGGTCATCGCGTTCAAAGGCCCGAGATTGGTCTCGAACATGTGGTGGTGAATGCGTTTGAGCAGTGAAGGCGCGACCGCGCAAAGACCACCCACGGCCATGTCGTCCGGTAAATTGCCGGCCAGGCTCAGACCGTCCGCGAATGTCACCACACATCCGGCGACTCCGTCGAGCGCGCTCGCGCGTGCGACCACTTCCTTGGCGTCGACCGTCGGCAGTTCGACCTTCGGTTCCACCTTGTCGATCTTGTTGTTGCCTGCCTCGCCGTCGCCTGGCGAAGGCGGGTCGATCTTTTCCGCTTTGGGCGCTTCGGGAGCTGGCGCTTGCGGAACTGGCTCGTTAAGCGGCGGCGCCTCCGGTTTAGACACCGGCGCGGGGCTCACTTTGAATTTCTCCGCGTCCTCTTTTGCTTTGAGCGAGAACGGCGTTTCGAAATCTGCGCCGCGCTCAGCCTCTTCCTGATCTTTGCGCATCTGCAGCGTCTCGTGCGAAATGTTTTTCAACACCTCCTGCAACGGCAACTGCACCGGCGTTTCCGCCGTATCGACGACAATCAACTCGCGGTACTCGCGCGGCATCGCGCCTTGAAAGACTTTCGGCGAAACGATCACGCGCCCCGAGGCGAGCTGCGCTTGAATGATGGAAAGCGGAAACTCGATGCGCGTGTCTTCCGGCACGGTCGATGGACTGCCGTGCAGTTGGAATGGTGGAATCGTTTCCAGGATCGAGCGCAGCGGCAGCGAAAGTTTCGGTTCCTCGCGTTTCGGCTTTGGACGAAGCGGCAACTCGAAATGTTCTTCTTCCTCTTTCG
>JBEEGX010000216.1:0-9307 GCA_041167105.1 Verrucomicrobiota bacterium | reverse complement strand
GGTAAACAGATTGATCAGACGTTTCATGATCCCCCTATCGTCAACGCCAATGCCGCAGTCAAGCTTCGTTAGGCGAACGGCCGCTAAGATCGACAATTGCAAGATCGACATCGTGCCGCGACTTTGTTGCGCGATGAAAACGGTCTGGCGCGTCTTTGCTTATCTCAAGCGCTACCCGCTGCTCGCTTTCGGCACGTTGACCTGCGCCATTCTCGGCACGCTCATGGTCATCGTTTTCCCGACGGTGACGAAGTGGATCGTGAACGACGTCGTGCGCGCGCATCGCCCCGACAAATTATTTCCGCTCATCGCGCTCGCCGCCGTCGCATTCGTTCTGCAGCACGCCTTCAACATTCTGCGCATCATTCTCAACAACACCTTCGAACAAAAAGTCATCTTCGATCTGCGCAGCGATTTGTATTCGCACATTCAACTGCTCCCATTGCGCTGGTTCGACAATCGCGCCACCGGCGATCTCATGACGCGCGTGATCGAAGATGTGAACTCGGTCGAGCGCGTCCTCATCGACGGCATCGAACAAGGCGTCGTCGCCGTGTTGCAGATCATCATCGTCATGACGGTGATGTTTTATTGGAACGCGAAGCTGGCGTTGCTCGCGCTCGTGCCGTTTCCGTTTCTCATCGCCGGCGCGCTTGCTTACACGCTCACCGCGCATCGCCGTTATCGGCTGCAACGTCGCGCCGCGTCCGCCATGAACGCGCTTTTGCACGACAATCTTTCCGGCATTCGCCAAATCAAGAGTTTCGCGCGCGAAAATGAAGAGCACGCGCGTTTCAATCGCGTGAGCGACCAGTTGCGCCACGCCACCCTCGTAGTCATGCGGGTGTGGGCGATCTACTCGCCGGCGATGTCGATGTTCGAAGCCGTCGGCGCGCTGCTCGTGCTCGGCTACGGAAGTTACGCGGTGCTGAATGGCACGTTGCAAATCGGCGACCTCGTCGCGTCGCTCATGTTGCTCGCATTTCTTTACGATCCGGTCAGTCGATTGCATCAGCTCAATCAACTGGTGCAGGCCGGGCGCGCGGCCGGCGAACGTGTTTTCGAAATTCTGGACGAAGGACGTGAACCGGGTTGGATCGACAATCGTAAGATCGACAATCGCATTCTCGGCGACATCCGTTACGACGACGTCAGCTTCAGTTACGGCTCGGATATTCCCGCGCTGAATCACGTCTCATTCCACGCGCAACCGGGCGAAACGATCGCGCTCGTCGGCGCGACAGGCTCCGGCAAATCGACACTCGTGAATTTGCTCGTGCGCTTTTACGAATTCGGCAGCGGCGACATTCTGGTCGATGGCAAATCGATCCGTGATTACGATCTGCGTTGTCTGCGCGAATCGATCGGCGTCGTGACGCAGGAGAGTTTTCTGTTCAATGGTTCGATCCGCGAAAATCTGTTGATGGGAAAACCGCAGGCGGACGATGTCGATCTTTGGCGAGCGGTCGAAGCGGCCAACGCGCGCGATTTCATCAAGCGATTACCGAACGGATTGGAAAGTATCGTCGGTGAGCGCGGCGTGAAGTTGAGCGTGGGCGAAAAGCAACGCGTCTCGATCGCGCGCGCGTTGCTGAAAGATCCGCCGATTTTGATTCTCGATGAAGCGACTGCGAGCGTGGACACGGCGACCGAGCGACTGATTCAAGAAGCGCTCGAACATTTAATGGCGAACCGCACTTCAATCGTCATTGCGCATCGGCTTTCGACCATTGTGCGGGCCGATCAAATTCTCGTGCTCGATCACGGCCGCATTATCGAGCGCGGCAAACATGAAGAGCTCATCGCGCACGGCGGAAAATATGCGCGGTTGTGTCAGCAGAGTTTGCTCGAGACACGCACGGCGCCAGAACGCGAATTGTTAGGCGAAGAAGAAGCGGCCATCGTCGAGACGCCGGACGAACAGTTGTCGATCTAACGATTGTCGATCTTAGCTCGGCCGATGTCTTTGCTCGAGTTCGTGGTAGCGCTCTTCCAATTCACGTAAAGCCTTCCGCTCTTCCGCGAGTGTTTGTTCAAGATCGCGAATGCGTTCCTGCATTTTGATTTCCATTCCGGAAACATGCGGCGCGATTCCGACTGATGCGCTCGCGTCGCTTGCAAGATCGACATCTTCCATTACCGCGGCCGACTCGAGTAATCCGGGAACATCTTGCACACGTGCGCGCGAGCCGTCGCAGGCATTGATGATGAACGTCTCGCCGTCGATGTCGCCGAGCCTGATGAATTCCTCGATCGACCCAAGCGTGGTCGGACCGTAATAACGTTCGCTCGTGACCTCGACCAGGTAATCCATTCCAAGCTGCGGCAGCATCGGCGCTTTCATCCACGTGACCTGATCGTTGGAGATGACATCGTGCGGCGCGACCTGCGCCGTCTCGGCCCAACGTTCAAGTTGGTCAAACGCGAGCGGGCCAAAGACGCTGCCGTCTTCGAATTTTCGCAGGAACCATTGCTGCGTCTGCGGCTCGTCCATCGTTCATTCTCCCGAGCTCGACGGCGAAGGCGAAGGCGACGCCGGAATCATGATCGTCTGGCCGGCCTGCAATTTGAGCGGGTTCTCGATGTGATTGAATTTTTGCAATTCGATTATGGAAACGTTGTAGGTCTTGGCGATGGACGTGAGCGTCTCGCCGCGCGCGACTGTGTGACTGTTGCCCGTGTTAGGCGGAGAAGGCGACGCAGAAGTGGAAGGAGTAGATGTCGATGTTGCAATTGTCGATCCTGCCGGCGAAGGCGCGCCTTCGCCGATCATGATGCCCGGTCGTGGGTTAGACTCGAGCTGCTGCTGCAATTTCAAAATCTGTTGCGAGAGCAAATCGATCTTGGTGTTCTGTTCGTCGATTTTTTTCGCGAGCGCATCGAGCTTGGCTTCCGGCGAAAAATTCGGCGGTGGCTTTTGCGCGTAAGCCGAAAGAGCGAAAAGACACGCGCACACGCTGAGGAAAAGCCGCGACATGGTTTCCGACTTTTGCACCGTGCCGTTTCGCTGGCAAGCCCGCGGGTAATTTGCCTTCGTCGAGGTTCGCCGGTAAAATTCGCCATGCCGGAGCGGATTCAGAAACCGACGGAGCCCGCGGCGCCGTGGGGGCCGAAACAGGGAGATGGCGGTGGGCCGCGCTCGCCGGATGTGTCGAGGCCCGACACAAAAGATTTGCTGAAGAAGATGCGCAAAGTCGATCCGAACCAATCGAAGCGGTATCGTCAGCGCACCGGCGAATAATCAATGGCGCTCGATCAATTCTCTTTCGGCGCCGGTGAAGATTTCTCCGCGCTGTTGCGGCGTAAAGGTTTGTTAGGCGGGCCGGTGATTGTCGATCAAACGACGGCCGCCGGGAAACAAATGGCGCAGACAGAATCGACCACGATTCTCGCATTCAAATTCTCCGGCGGTGTTTTGGTGGCGGGCGATCGCCGCGCCACTTCGGGTCACACGGTTGTCTACGATCGCGCCGATAAAGTGCTCGAGATCGATCGACATTCGCTCATGGCCATCGCGGGCGTGCCGGCGACGGCGTGGGAAATGGCGCGTGTGCTCGAACATTCGTTTCAATATTTTCGCCGGACGCAATTGCAGGAGATGAGCGTGGACGGCAAAGTGCGCGCGCTTTCGAAATTGTTGCGCGACAATCTCGGCTTCGTCATGCAGGGCGTGGGCGTGGTCGTGCCGATCTTCGCGACTTACGATGCGAATTCCGCGCCCGAAGCGCGTTTGTATTTTTACGACGCGATGGGCGCGCAATTCGAAGCGGCCGATTACGCCGCGACCGGATCGGGTTCGCCGGCCGTGCGCGGCATTATGTATTACGAAAACAATTGGGGCGCGAAATCCTTGAAGGACCTGAATGAGGACGAAGCGGTCGCGATTGCTTTGCGCGCGCTCGACACCGCGGCGGAATCGGACACGGCCACGGGCGGAATCGATCGCACCGCGAAAATTTATCCGGTGATCAAGATCGTTTCACGCGACGGCATCGTTACTTTGGCTAACGACAAGATCGACAACGTCTATAACGAGGCGGTGGCATGATCGAGGAGCCGTATCGCTGGGTCGAAGCAATCGCGAACCGGCGCGAGTACATCGAGACGCAACTTTCGTCCGGCAGTCCGATCGCGGCGCTCAGTTATCGGGACGGGATTTTGTTTCTCACGCTCGGTCGATCGCGCCAGAAAGTTTTCGAGATTTACGATCGCATCGCGATGGGCGCGATCGGTCATCCGGGCGACATCGAACGTTTGCGCATGGCCGCGATTGAACTGGCGAGCACGGAAGGTTTCACGCGGTCGGCCGCGGATGTTTCGCTGCGCCGGCTTGCGCATTATTCCCTCAGTCCAGTGATGAAGAATGCGTTCGAGCAAATTTATGGCGCGCCGTTTTTAGCGCGATTGGTCTTCGGCGAAATCGGCGCGACGCCGGATGAAGATTTGTTTTTGCGAGTGGAATACGACGGCGCGATCGCGACCAACGGCAGTGGCGTTGCCCCGCTGCGGCAACATTTCGCCGTCTTGAGCGCGACGACGGCGTCGAACGAACTGATGGAATCGTTTTTGCGCGACGCGTACAAGATCGACATGGAGTTGCGCGAGGCCGTGCGCGCGGCGCTCGATGCCTGGAGCGTCGGTCATCTCGGCGCCGCCGGCACAAATGGTGAGAAACAATTGCCCGATCGCGACGCGATCGCGAAACATCGCGACGAACAACTTGCCACCGCCGGAATCGAAGCCGCCGTGCTCGAGCGCAACGCGCATAGCGCGATTCGTTATCGCGCGCTCACCGATGAAGAAGCACGCTCGCTTCTGGCCTAACGAATGCCTGAAGGAACCCCACGCCTGCGCGCAGTTCGCACCTTCCTGGCGTGGGGCGGCCTCATCGTCATGGCGGTGTCGATCGTCTGGCTGGAGAGTCTCGTGCCGGAGCAGGCGCCGCAAACGACGCGGCGTGTCGGACAAACATTTTCCGTGGTCGTGCTCGATCCCGGCCACGGCGGACAGGATTCCGGCGCGATGTGCGGGACCATGCTCGAGAAGGATCTCACCTTCGACGTCGCGCGCCGGTTAGATCGACAATTACAAGCGAAAGGCTTGAACACGCTCATGACGCGCATCGGCGACGGTTATGTTTCGCTGGCCGAACGCGCCGCCCTAACGAACCGCGTGCCGGACTGCGTCTTCGTGAGTATTCATTTCAACGAAGGCAACAAAGAAGGCACATCGACCGGGATCGAGACGTATTACGCCGATCATCAAGTGACGCCGGGCGCGCCGGTCATCCCGTGGCTGCCGTTTTTGGAACGCGCCGCGAGTCAGGCGCCGAATTTCGAAAGCCAAAGTCTGGCCGGATTCATCCAGGAAGCGCTCGTCGCGCACACGCAGGCGATGAATCGCGGGACGAAACCGCAGCAGTATTACGTCATCGCGAATGTGCGACATCCGGCGGTGCTGATCGAAGGCGGTTTCATCAATAACAAGGAGGAGCTGGCGAAATTAGAGAACGAGCAATACCGCGAGCAACTCGCGGCGGCGATTTGCGACGGCGTCGTGCGTTATCGTGATTTAGTGCAGGAACGTCGCTCGCAGCTCGCGACTGCGACCGGCGGCAACGGCGGCGAATAAGCGACGCGCGGCGGCGTCCAACAAGATCGACATGAACATTCGCCTCGCGCTGTTTCTCTCGCTCATCGCGATCGGTTCCGTATTCGCGGACGATCAGGTTGCGCGCGTGCAGCAACAATTGAAGGACCAGGGATTTTATTACGGCGAAATCACAGGCGAGAAAAATGCGGACACGACCGCGGCCATCCGGCGGTTTCAAATCCGCAGCGGTCTGCAAATCACGGGCGAGTTAAACGACGAAACAGTTAAGGCGCTTGCGACGGCTGCGTCGACTGCGAGCACGCCTAACAAATCGATTGCGGCGGCAACACCGGCGCCAGCGCCGCGCGCTTCGCTTCCGCCGGCAACCACGCGTGAAGATTCGGAGCGATATCCGGAAGAAGACGAGCAAGCTCCGCGTTATGCGCCCCAACCTTCGCAAGATCGACAAGTACCTCCGCCGGTTTATCCGGGACGTCCCGCTCCGCAGACTGGCGGATATTTTGCGCGGACGCCGTACGAGAGCGCGCCGCCCGAAGTGCAACAAGACCTGATCGGGCGGGCGCAGCGGACACTGGCGAAGCGCGATCTCTATCGCGGCGCCGTCGACGGCGTGCTCAGTCCCGACTTGGAATTTTCGTTACGCGCATATCAGTCGCGCGTCGGTTTGCAACCGACCGGCCGTTTGGATTTGGAAACGCTGGCCGCGCTCGAGTTATTGCCCGGCGCAAATCAGCCGGTGTTTATCCCGCCGCGTCGCGCGTATCGCGAACCGCCCGTGCGCGGCGAGTGGGTGCGCCCGTAAGATCGACAACTAACTCAGCGCTCGAATTGCACGGACTGCAATTCGGCGAACACGGTGCCGACGAAAACCTGCGCTTCGATTCGCAGCAGGATGCGATCGGTATCATCGGAGACCCAAATGGTGGCGCGACGGAATTTCTTGTGCGGCTCGAGCTGAAGAGTTTTACCGACGCGATTTAATTGCAGGTCGAGCTTGATCGCGTTGTAGGACCCGGCACGAACGGAAAGTTTCTCGTGGCCGGTGACAGTGACCGTCGCCAAATACGCATTCGTCGTCGGATAGACAACAACGCGATAACTACTGCGATCTTTCAGCGGCTGGCTGCGCAAATATAGCAGGACCGATTGCAGATCGTACAGGTTCGGAAAATCGAAGCGCTTCGGTTTACTTCCACCGCCGCCGGCGGAGGTGTCGATGCGTGCGCGAGAGACGCCGTTGTTATTGAAGGAGAGATTGGTCGTGATTTTTTTTCCGCGAAATGTGTCGATCTGTTTGGATTCAATCGGCCGCAGCGCGTCGGCATCCGCGGTGGAACGATACATCACATCGTAGCGCCAGAGTGCACGCGCGAGACCGATGGTGCGGCCGCTACCTTCGATCACATTGCGATTGTCGCCCGTGACGTCGGAGTGAATATCGACGACGGCGGCGGTGATGCCGCTCCAGCCGAAGTTATATTTTGCGCGGAGCGGGCGAAGCGGCGGAAAATGACCTGGGGGATCTTTCGTTAGGCTGTTTTGCCAATCGGCCGCAGCCGCGCCGAATGGAAAGAGGAGGCAAAGCGCGAGCGCGGCGAATGTGATTGTCGATCTTGCGCGCACGTCCGGGTTTCTCATCCCGCTGAAAGCAAAAACGCACGCGAGGTTGCGCCCGCGTGCGTTCGCCTGGAAAGATTTTCGTTAGGGCTTTTTCGCGGGAGCGGGTGAAGCGCTGGCTGCAGCGGCGGGCGAAGCTGAAGCGGTCGTGGCAGGTTTGTCGGTAGCGACGGTCGAGACGCGTCCCGGTTTATTCAAGACCGTGATGACGTCAGGGGTGAAATCGTAATTATCGCGCGCATACATCACGAGCGGCACGCCGTTCAAGCTCATGCCGGATTTGTCGAAGACGAGGTCGAGATTGTTGGCTTTGACCTTGTCCATGACGATGTCGGTGATTTCCTTGACGATGCCTTCACGCATGCGCAACGCCTGTTCCTGCAACTGGCGCTCGCGCGTCTGGCGGAATTCGTTGATCTCGCGCTCCATGTTTTTGATGTTGGCGATCTTGTCGTCGCGCTCTTTCGCCTTTTGCGTCTTGGCGTCAGCGCTCAACGCGGGCGCGTCGAGCTGCTTGTTGAGATTGTTGATCTCATCGAGCGCTTTTTTGTAAGCATCGGCACGGTCGTCGTATTCCTTTTTGGCCGAGTCCTTGGCTTCGTTGATCTTTTTCTCGGCGTCCTTGGTCTTGGTGTATTCCTTGAACGCTTTGTTCATGTCGATGGTACCGACTTTGAGTCCTTGGGCGAAAGCGCCGGGAGCGAGCAGGGAGACGCAGGCGGCAATAATCAGGAGCTGTTTCATAAATTAAACGTGGTTGGGTTTTGGAACCGGCTTAGACCGGCAGTGCTAACGTCCGTTCAAAATTGGTAACCGACATTAAAGTTGAAATGTCCGTTACTTGAGCGGCCATCCGTTTGGATGGGGAAGCCATAATCAACACGTAAAGGCCCGATTGGCAAATCCAACCGCAAACCGAAGCCGACGTCGGAGGCAACGTTGTCGTAAGTCTCGGTCGCCTTGGCCGGCATGGTCCCGTGTGGATTGTGCGTGATCGTGACTGTGTTAATGCCGAAATCGTAGGCGTCGGCGTTAACGAATCCGGTATCGTAGAAAAACGCACCGCGCGCTTTGGCAATGATCGGGAAGGTAAGTTCAACTGTGGCGCGCGCCATCGATTGACCGCCGAGCGGCTGGCCGTGGCGATCGCGCGGGCCGACATCGCGGAAATTGAAGCCGCGCAAATTGTTTGAGCCGCCGAGGTAGAGGCGATCGAAGATGGGAACGTTCGGAATTTGAAAATGATGGACAGCGTACTCGTACTCCATTGTGACCGGATCCTTGATCGGATCTCCGTTGGCATCGAGTTTCAACTCCCTGGTATTAAAACGCCTGAACTCCGGCTGATCCCATTCATCGACGACCGCGGCTTCGGCGTTAAACAGAAGAATGAGATCCCAGGGCAGGTGGTAATACTTCGAAGCTTCAATGTCCCAGCCGTAGATCTGTTCGTTGCCACCGAGGGGACCGCCCGTGACGTAAGGCGAAAGTGAAACGCGCTCCCCCGTCCGGGTGAGCAATGGATTGTCGCGTCGGTCGTAGACGAGGCTCGTTGAGACCATGCTCTTTCGCCGCGTGCCCGATTCCGCCAGGATGTCCGGCGACACACCGCTCGCGACGTTGAAGATGTCGATCTTTTCCCAACGATAGCCGAGCACGGCGTAGGTATAAGCGAAGAGCGGCTTGCGCAGCTCGAGCGAGAAACCGTAATTGCTCTGGTCGTAGACATCGCTCAAGTAATTCGCTTCGCTATAAAACAGCTGACCGCCTAACGACAGCCGGCGGTCGAGAAACCACGGCTCGGTTAGCGCCAGGATGAAATCCTTCCGTTGTGTTCCGACCTGCGCGCGTAAACGGAATTTCTGTCCCGCGCCGGTGAAGCCCGGCCAATTCATGAAATCGAAATTCCCCTGCGCCAGTTCGCCGAACACGACCAATTGATCGACCGTGCTGAAGCCGCCGCCGAAACTTAGCGAGCCGGTGCGTTTCTCTTCCACCTGCACGACGAGATCTTTTCGACCGGGCACGTCCGTGTCTTCCGGATAGGTCTCGACCTTCGAAAAATAACCGAGATTTT
>JBEEGX010000215.1:0-13687 GCA_041167105.1 Verrucomicrobiota bacterium | reverse complement strand
TGCCCGATAAACACCTGATTGCTGATGTAAGGTTAGCCTAACAACTCGCCGAGCACACCCGGCTTCAAACGAAACTGCAAATAGCTCGCGATTTGTTTAAGCGCGTCCCAGACAAGTTTCTGGTTCTCGAACAGCTTCGGGTGCGCAGTTTGTTCGAGGTCGAGGTAATCAGCCGGCGCAAACATGATTGTCGATCTTAGCTGCCCGCGCGCCTGGTTAATTTCTGTCCGTCCTTTGAATCGCGCACTTCCCAACCAAGCGCGGCGAGCTTGTCGCGCAATTCATCACTTTTCCGGAAATCTTTTGCAAGCCTCGCTTGCGCCCGCTCCTCCGCCAGCTGCGCGACCTCCTGTGGGATTGTCGATCTTGTCTCCGCTTCGAGCTCGAGCGTTTGATTGATGCGTTTCCACCACTTCAACCAGCCGGCCGCTTGTGCGGCGTCGAGCTCGCCGCGGTCCATCGCGCGATTCGTATCGCGAATCGTTTCGAACAAAAATCCAAGCGCGCCGGAAATGTTGAGATTGTCATCGAGCGCATCTTCAAATCCCGCCGGCTCTTCCATTGGACGTTGGACGTTGGACGTTGAGCGTTGAGCGTTTTCTTCAAGTCGCTTCACCCAATCATCAATCCTCCCCAACGACTCGCGCGCCTCCTCCATTCCGTCCCAGGTAAAATTAAGCGGCTTGCGATAATTCACGCGCAGCAACGCGTAACGCGTCTCGCGTCCGGTATAACCCTTCGCCACCACATCGGAGAGCGTATAAAAATTCCCTAACGACTTCGCCATCTTCTGCCCATCGACCAGTAGATGCTCGCAATGCAGCCAGTAGCGCACGAACTTTTTCCCAGTGACGCCTTCACTCTGCGCGATCTCCGCTTCATGATGCGGAAAGATATTGTCCACGCCGCCGCAATGAATGTCGATCTCGTCGCCTAACAACGTCGTCGCCATGGCGCTGCATTCGATATGCCAGCCGGGCCGGCCCGGTCCCCACGGTGAGTCCCATTTCACCTCGCCGTCCTCTTCGTCCCATGCTTTCCACAAGGCGAAGTCGCCGATGTGTTCCTTGTCGTATTCATCGCTCTTCACCCGGCCGGTCGATTGCAACTCGTCGAGATTAAAGTGCGCGAGCTTTCCGTAGTTCGGAAAATTCTTGATGCGGTAATAAACCGATTTGTCTTCCGCTTGATAGGCGAGGCCTTTCGCTATCAAAGCCGAAATCATCGCGATCATCTTGTCGATGTAGCGTTGGTCCGTCGCGGACGGGTATTCCTTAGCCGATTTGATCCGCAACGTTTTGCAATCGTCGAAGAACGCTTTCTTGAATTGTTCGGTGAATTGCGAAAGCGGAACTTTGGCGATGCGAGCGCCGCGAATGGTTTTGTCATCGACGTCGGTGAGATTCATCACACGATGCACTTCGTAGCCGCGCGCTTCGAGATGCCGCTGTAGCAAATCTTCGAAAATGTAAGCGCGAAAATTTCCGATGTGCGCGCGGCTGTAGACCGTCGGCCCGCACGTGTACATGTCGATCTTGCGCGAGTTTGGGTCACGCGGCGCGAATTCCTCCAGCTCGCGCGAGTAGGTATTGAAGAAGCGCAGCGACATCAGTCGACTTCGACGGTCGCAACCGCGATCGCTGCGATCCCTTCGCCGCGCCCGATTGCGCCCAGCATTTCGTTCGTCGTGGCCTTGATGCTCACATCCGCCGCGCCGATTCCAATCGCGCCGGCGATGTGCGTTTGCATCGGTGCAATGTGCGGCGTCATCTTCGGCGTCTCGGCGATGATCGTTGCATCGACGTTGAGCGCGCGCGCTTTTCGCTGACGCAGAACTTCGGCCACCCGTTTCAAAATCTCGATGCTGCTGATCCCGCGAATCGATTCGTCGGTGTTCGGAAAATGTTTGCCGATGTCGCCGGCGCCAATCGCGCCGAGCAACGCGTCGGCAATCGCGTGACACAGCACATCCGCGTCGGAATGTCCTTCCAATCCACGCGCGTGCGGAATCGTCACGCCCCCGAGAATCAATTGTCGATCTTTGGCAAGACGATGAACGTCGTAACCGATGCCGCAGCGGGTCGTGCTCACGATTTCAAATTGATCACGCCGTTGGAGGCGATCACCGCGTATTTGTCTTTCATATCCGCCCGCGGTTGCACGTCGACCACTCCGCCCGCCGTTTCAATGAGCAGCCAACCGGCGGCGATGTCCCACAGACTGATTCCCTGCTCGATGTAAGCGTCGAAGCGCCCGCAGGCGACGTAAGCCATATCGAGCGCGGCGCTGCCTAACAAACGGCATTTGCGCGCGCGATGCACCATGTCTTGCAACAATGGGAGACCCGCTTCGATAGTCACGCCCGTTTTCGATAAACCGATCGACACAACGGCTTCGGCCAGATCGGCGCGGTCGCTTACGCGAAAATGTTCTCCATTCAACGTCGGCTCTTCGCCTTTTTGTCCGCGCCACATCTCGTCGCGCACCGGATCGTAAATGACGCCGACAATAATTTCGCCTTTGAAGCGGAGCGCGATCGAAACGCAAAAGTGCGGGATGCCGTAGTAATAATTTACCGTGCCGTCGAGCGGATCGACCACCCATTGATGCTCGCTCGTTTGGTCGCCCACGATTCCTTCCTCGCCGTAAAGCGCGTGCTCGGGAAATTTTTTCAGGAGCGAATCGGTAATGAGCTGCTGCGCATCGATGTCGATCTGCAATTTGATGTCGTGCGCTTCGGCGACATTGACCTGACGTGGCCGTTGAAAATTCGCGCACAATAATTCTCCGGCGGCGCGGGCCGCTTCCTCGGCGGCATCAGCGTAATGCGTCATGGCAGATTCCTCGCACAACGGCCACAAAGTGCACAAAGGATTTCAGAAATGATTTCGTGGCGGCCTTCGTGACCGTTGTGTCCTTTGTGCGAGAATAAAAAAACCGGGAGGAAAAAATAAATTCTCCTCCCGGGTTAAGGTTGGGATGTGACTCCGAACGAAATCCGAAGTCGTTAGGCGCCGCGGGGCGTTAGTGCCTCTTTTTCTTCGCGGCCTTTTTCTTCGCTGCTTTCTTTCTTTTTGCTGGCATCGACTATTCCCCCCTTTCAGTCCGCATTCGCGGAGGGTTGGTGAAGGACTCAATCAACTTCACGTTAACCGTTGAAGTAACCGTCACGTTTTTTTTGTCAAACATTTTTCGCGCATGTTTACAAATATTTTCACGAGCTCGCGCGCCACAATTTTCTTCGGCGCGCGGGGAATTTTTTTCTTTTCGTCGTCCGCGAACAAAATCGTCACTTCATTTTCGTTGGAGTCCATCGCGATGTTCGCGTCGTTCGCGATAATGATGTCGCAATTCTTCTCGCGCAGCTTCGTTAGGGCATTTTCCTCAATCTTCTCCGTCTCCGCCGCGAAACCGACTAGGAGAAATTGTCGATCTTGCAGCGAACCTAACGAGCGCAGGATGTCGCGCGTCGGGACGAGCTTGAGCAAGAGTGCGTTCGTTCCCTTCTTCAATTTCTGGGGCGCGATCTTCTCCGGTTTGTAGTCGGACACGGCCGCGCACATCACGCACACGTCGCAATCCTGCGCACGTGTCTGCACCGCGTCGAACATTTCATCCGCGGTGTTCACGCGCACCAACTTCGCGGTGCGCGCAAGATCGACATCTACCGGCCCGGAAATCAAAACGACATCGTGACGCGCTTCGAGCGCGGCTTGCGCAATGGCGTAGCCCATCTTTCCGGACGACCGATTGCTGAGGTAACGAACGGGATCGATCGGCTCGCGCGTCGGCCCGGCCGTGATCAAGAATTTCACGCGATCAATTTTTCCTGCGCCGCAATCAGGAACTCGGCGCGAAACGCGATCTCATCCACCTTCCACAAACGTCCCAGTCCTTCATAGCCGCACGCCAGCATGCCGGCTTCGGGCCCGATGAATTCGACGCCGCGCTTTTTCAGAAGATCGACATTCGATTGCGTCGCGGGATGCTCCCACATCTTTCCGTTCATCGCCGGCGCCACGAGAATCGGCGCGCGTGTTGCGAGCGCGATCGCGGCCAGCGGATGATTCGCTAATCCATGCGCAAATTCCGCGATCGCGTTCGCAGTCGCCGGCGCGACGAGCAGAAGACTCGCACGATCGGCCAATGCAATGTGACCCGGTCGCCAGTTATCTTTCTCGTCGTAGAAGCTCGTCATCACTGGATTCTTCGAAAGCGTTTGCAACGTGAGCGGCGTGATGAATTCCGTTGCGTCCTGCGTCATCACCACAAAAACGTCGTGGCCTTGTTTGACTAACAAACTCGCCAGCTCGGCCGATTTGTAGGCGGCGATTGAGCCGGTCACCCCGAGCACCACGCATTTCGAGTTTTTCTTCATCGCAAGATCGACATCTACTTTTGCACAAGTCGGCGCGAGAGATAGCGCTCGGCCCCCATGATGTGGCGAAACTTCTGCAAATCTTCCTCCATCGATTTACTGATGATGGTGTAGCGATACTCGCGCCAATGTTCCATCTCCGCCGCCGCGGTCGTTAGGCGCCGCTCGATCTGCTCGGCTGTTTCCGTGCCGCGTTTCGTCAGGCGCTTGCGCAGCTCATCCAAATTCGGCGGCATAATGAACACATCGGCGAGACAACTCCGGATGAATTCATCGCCGCAATTGCGAATCGTGGTCGCGCCTTGCGTGTCGATGTCGATCAAAACATCGATGCCCTTTTTCAAATTCTCCACCACCGGCGCGCGCAATGTTCCGTAATGATGTTGTCCATGCACCTGCGCGTGCTCGAGGAATTCGCCCGCTTTCGCTTTCGCCACAAAATCCGATTCGCTGATGAAGTGATAATCTTCGCCGTTGATTTCACCGGCGCGCGCGGGCCGCGTCGTGCAGGAAATCGAGTACATCGTGTCGGGCGTTTCGCGCAGCGCATCGACCAGCGTTGTCTTGCCCGCACCGGATGGCGCGGAGATGACGAACAAAATTCCGTAACGCGAGAATTGCTTATTCAAGGTTTTGGATTTGCTCGCGAATTTTTTCCAGCTCGGCTTTGCACGCGACCACGCGTTGCGCGATGGCGGCGTCGTTCGCTTTCGCGCCCAACGTGTTCAATTCGCGAAAAATTTCCTGCGTGATGAATTCAAGCGTGCGGCCGACCGGTTCCTTCGTGCGCAAGTGATGCGCGAATTGCGCGAGATGACTTTCGAGTCGCGTCAGCTCTTCCGAAACATCAGAGCGATCGGCGAAGAACGTCACCTCTTTCATCAAACGTTCGTCGTCAGTCGCGATCGGCAGCGCCGCTTTTTCCAAACGCTCGACCATGGCCGCGCGATATTTTTTCACCACGTCCGGATGCAAGACGCGGATCTCCTTCAAATTTTTGCGAATTGATTTGAGCCGATGAATCAAATCTTTCGCGAGATGTTTGCCTTCGCGCTCGCGCATCTTGATAAGATCGACAAGTGCATTTCGGAGCGCGCTCTCGACCGCGGGCCACGCATCGTTCGCCTCCACGCTTTGTTCCGGCAAGCGCATCACGCCCGGCGCCTGCAGAATCGTGCCGATGGTGATTTCGCCTGGCGCGCTCAATTCCTTTTGCAGCGCGCGCATGGCGTCGTGATACGACTTCGCAAGATCGACATCGAGCGCCAGCTTGCCCGATCCGTTAGGCCCGCTACGCAACGTCACGTTCACGTTCGTGCGACCGCGCGAGATGTTTTCGTTGATCGTCTGACGAATGCGCGGCTCGAGCTCGGTCAGATCGCGCGGCAAGTTGATGACGATGTCGCTTTGTTTGCGATTAACCGAGTTGAGCTCGACGCAAATCTTGGCGCCGGCGTGATCGGTCTCGCCGCGGCCGTAACCGGTCATCGATCTCATTTCAAAATTCCTAACCGATTTGCCGCAAGATCGACATCTTTATCTCCGCGGCCCGAGCAATTGACGATGACGATTTGGTCAGCCGACAATTTCGTTTTCAAGAGGTAGGCGATCGCATGCGCCGTTTCGAGCGCGGGAATGATTCCCTCGGTTTCAGCGAGAATTTTGAATGCGCTCAACGCTTCATCGTCGGTCGCGTAGGTGTACTCAACGCGGCCGAGATCGCGCAGATAACTGTGCTCCGGTCCGACCGCGGCGTAATCGAGCCCGGCGGAAACCGAATGCGTGAGCTCGATCTGTCCGTCTTCGTTCGCGAGTAAAAATGTTTGGGTGCCTTGCAGCACGCCGAGTCGGCCGGTTTGAAAACGCGCGGCGTGTTTGCCGGTTTGAATTCCTTCGCCGCCGGCTTCGACGCCGACCATTCGCACTTGTCGATCTTGCAAAAAAGGGTGGAAGAGGCCGATGGCGTTACTGCCGCCGCCAACACATGCGACTAACAAATCCGGCAAACGTCCTTCCCGTTCGAGAATTTGTTTGCGCGCTTCTTCGCCGATGACGCGCTGAAAATCGCGCACCATCATCGGATACGGATGCGAACCGAGCGCGCTGCCGAGAATATAATGAGTCGTGCGCACATTTGTGACCCAATCCCGCATCGCTTCGCTGATCGCCTCCTTCAGCGTCGCCTGACCGGCCGTGACTGGAACGACTTTCGCGCCGAGAAGTTTCATGCGCGCGACATTTAAGGCCTGTCGCTCCATGTCGATCTTGCCCATGTAAATCACGCATTCGCAACCGAAGCGTGCGGCGACTGTCGCAGTCGCAACACCGTGTTGGCCTGCGCCGGTTTCGGCGATAATGCGGCGTTTGTCCATGCGTTGCGCGAGAAGAATTTGTCCGAGCGCGTTGTTGATCTTGTGTGCGCCGGTGTGGAGCAAATCTTCGCGCTTGAGGTAAATCTTCGCGCCGACTTTGCTCGTCAGACGTTCCGCGAAATAAAGCGGCGTCGGCCGCCCCGCGAAATCGCGGAGCAAGATCGACAATTGATTTTGGAACGCGGGATCGTCCTTCGCGCGTTCGTACTCCGCCGCAAGATCGACAAGTGCGGTCATGAGCGTTTCCGGCACGAACATGCCACCGTATTTTCCGAAATGCCCGCGCGCGTCGGGCAACGTCTCAATTTCGCTCATGTGAAAGCGAAGTTAGGCCGCGCGGAGAAGTTGTTCAATTGCCCGGCGATGCGGCGACGGAATCGGAATGGATGCGAGCTGTCGCCGGGAAAACCAGCGCTGACGACGATTGTCGATCTTGCGCGGTCGCTGGCGGAAGACGCGTAAGGTGATGCGATGATTGGTAAACGGAAACACAGATTCAAAACTTGACCGGTTAAACCGGTCGAGTTTGAGCGCGGGGAGAATCCACAAGCCGCGCCAGCGCGCGTCTGATCGCTCGAGCAATATTTTGTTTCGGACGAGGATGAAGGAATGATTTTCGGTCAGGCGTTTGGTTGCTGGTCGTGGCTTTTGAATTCGCATGTCGGGCGCGCGACAAAATGTTTTTACCGGACACATGCCGCATTTCGGATTGCGCGGCAGACAAACCGTCGCGCCGAGATCCATCAGCGCGGAGTTGAAACGCCCGGCGTTTTGTTTCGGCACGAGCGCGCCGGCGGAAGTCCACAACGCCTCGCGATCTTGAATATCGAACGCGCGCGCGAGAACGCGTGCGGTGTTCGCTTCGACGATTGGAAGTGAGCGATCGAAGGCGAAGGTGGCTATGGCGTTCGCGGTGTAGCGGCCGATGCCTGGGAGTTCGCGGAGAATAGCTGGATCGTTAGGCGAAATGCCACTATGTCGATCTTGCACGAGTTTGGCGGTGGTGTGGAGATTCCGGGCGCGGCTGTAGTAGCCGAGGCCCTGCCATGCGTGCAGGACGTCGTTTTCGCGCGCGCGCGCAAGCGCGGCGAAAGTCGGGAAACGTGCGAGCCATCTATTATAGTACGGCAACACGGTCGCCACTTGCGTCTGCTGGAGCATGAACTCAGAGACGAGAATCGCGTACGGATCGCGCGTGCGGCGCCAAGGGAGATCGCGCCCGTTTTTGCGATACCAGATGCGAAGCGCGGCACGAAACGCCGGAATATCGATTGTCGCTTCGAGTGGGATCACGATTTACTAATCAGAACGTGAACTCTTTCACCGCGCCGCTCAATCAGGAACAGGTAGCGAAGCTGCGGACATTACTGGAAGAGACCGGCTTTGAGTTCGCGCCGAAGGAGTGGACGATTTTTTTTGCGAAGAAGAACAAGCTCAGCGTCGCGGTCTACGAGAAGGGGCCGAAGATTTTGGTGCAGGGGAAGGGCTTGGAGGAGTTCGTGCAGTTCGAACTCGAGCCGAAGATTTTCGGCGAGGCGAAGCTCGGATATGAAGAAGTGCATTCACCGGAAATGTTCGAGCCGCATTTCGGTGTCGATGAAAGTGGAAAGGGCGATTTCTTCGGGCCGCTCGTGATCGCCGGTGTGTATGTCGATCGAAAAATCGCGCGGAAATTTCTCGACGCCGGCGTGCAGGACAGCAAACGCATTAGCTCGGACGCGAAGATCCGCGCGCTGGCGGATACGATTCGGAAAGATGCGCAGGGGTTGTTCGACCTGGTGCTGATCGGGCCCGCGAAATACAATGAGCTATACGAGAAGTTTGCGAATTTGAATTCGCTGCTGGGTTGGGGCCACGCGCGGGTCATCGAAAATCTTCTCGCGAAAAAGCCGACGTGTCGGCGATCGCTTTCCGACCAATTCGCGGACAAGCGCGTGATCGAGCGATCGCTCCTCGGACACGGGCGCAAGATCGACATCGAACAACGGCCGCGGGCCGAAGCCGATGTGGCGGTGGCGGCGGCATCGATCCTGGCGCGTGAAGGATTCATTAACTGGCTCGAGCGCGAGAGCAAAGCGGCTGGCGTCCGGCTCGGTCGCGGCGTTTCGCCGGCGGTGAAAGAAGCTGCGAAGAAAATCGTGGAGAGCAAAGGCGCCGACGCGCTGCGAACGTTCGCCAAGGTGCATTTCAGGACTGCGCACGAGATCGCGCCGGAGGCCTTCGCCGCGCCGCCGCCGCGCGCTCCGTGGCGCAAGTAGGCTGCGAAATCGCCCTGTCCGGGGCAAACTTCCTGCTTTTCAAATGCACGGCTCATCGTGGAAACGCGTCTCCTCATTCTGAATCCGGACCCGGTCTTTGAAGATCGCGCATTGTCGATCTTCGATATGATGGATCGGGTTGAGACGCGGATCGCGCGGACGTTATCGGAGGCGATTTCGATTTTGATCGAGGAAAATTTCGATGCGTTCGTGGTCGAGGAAGAGTCGGCCATTGCGATCGAGCAGGCGACGAATGTGCGGCAGCACTTTCCATCGCTCAGGATTTTGTGTTTGGTTCCGCGCAAGATCGACAATGATCAAGCGGCGGCAGTCGAGCAGCAAGCATTGGCCGTGATCGTGACATCGCAGCGCGAGAGCAGACTGGCATCGTTGCTCAGGACTTTCGTGCGGTCGCTCGGTTCGCCGCGTTCGACCGCGGCCGAAGGAATCGATCCCTGCCATTCGCTCATCGGAAATCTCAATCAATTTTCCGCGCCGGAAATTTTGCAGATGAGCTGTCTGAGCCAACGCAGCGGGCGGTTCACCTTCAAGTCCGGCCGGGGCAACAGCGAAATCTATTTGCAGCACGGCTCGGTGCGTCACGCGGTCTTCGGCGAATTGGAAGGCGAAGCGGCGGTAGCGGAAATTTTTCGCTGGAGACAGGGCCGGTTCTATTTCGAAGAAGGAATCATCAGCCAGGAGCAAACGGTCGACCGGCCATGGGCCCACCTGCTTATCGATAATTTGCAGAAGCTCGACGAGACGCTGGAGCTCGTCAGCGTCTGATTTCGCCGCGCATGAAAGATCGACAATTAGAAACAAAACTGCGGTTGCTCACGGTGCAGTTGGATAACTGGAAGAAGCTGCACGACCTCATTACCTACGGTCTGGACAAGGCCAAGCCGATCGTTTCGGCCGAGCAGGAGCGGCAATTTACCGACCTCCGAGGAGCCCTTTTGCAGGAAACCCAGTACGTTTTGCGCGAGCTG
Source organism: Verrucomicrobiota bacterium (assembly GCA_041167105.1). Classification (GTDB taxonomy): domain Bacteria; phylum Verrucomicrobiota; class Verrucomicrobiia; order Chthoniobacterales; family UBA10450; genus JAJPGZ01. The sequence continues at coordinate 3,690 of JBEEGX010000215.1, read as the reverse complement.
AACACTCTCGGTGAGCTTTCGGGCAAGGCGATGAATGTGCTCAATCGCGCGTCTTCGGTGCGCAGTGTGCGCGAATTGACGGCGGAAGAAGTCAGACGCTTGGAAGCGGAATGGAACGGCGTTTTTACCAAGCTCGGCATCGTCCAAGGCCAGCTCAAAGGCCGCCGCAAGCAACTCGCGACCCAGAGCACGTTTAGCTATTATTTCCAGCGTGTGCTGCGGCGTCGCGCCGTAGCGGCCTAGCCCGAAGCCGGGCGGGCGGTGTAAATTTTTTTTGCACTTTTTCACGTGCAAAGGGACGCGAAGGGGTATCCTCGACCGAATCCTTTCCGTATGGCGAAGTTAACTAAACGCGACATCGTGGTCGCGATCAGTAACCAGACAGGCATGGTGCAGCACCAAGTCTTCGAGGTGGTACAACGCACACTCGACCAGATTACGGACAGCCTGGCGCGGAACGTCGCAGTGGAACTGCGTAACTTTGGCGTCTTCCAACCGCGCTTGACCAAGCCGCGTGTAGGACGGAACCCGAACCAGCCCGGCAGCAGTTTTGTGATTCCGTCGCGGGCGACGGTGAAGTTTAAAGCTGGGAAAGTGATGCGCCAGCGCGTCGAAAAACTCTCGCGCGAAATGAAGGAAGCGGCCGAGAAGCGGGAAGAAGCTGCACCAGCCGTCGGCAACGGCAGTTAATTGTCGATCTTGCGGTTGTCGATCTTACGAGGTCGAGCGCGACGTAGCTCGACCGTCGAGCAAGGCATGGATCGCTTCGTCGAGGCGGTCGAAGTTGATCGGTTTCGTCAAGTGTTCTGAAAATCCGGCTTCGCGCGCTTTGGTCACATCCTGCTCGCTGCCGAATCCGCTGAGCGCGATGCCGAGTAAACCTTTGCTCGCGCGCAGCTCGCGCATCAATTCGTAACCACTGCGGTCCGGTAAACCGATATCGCTGATGACGAGATCGAATTCGTTAGCCTTCGTTTGTTCGACTGCTTGATCCGCCGAATGCGCGATGGTGATGGAGTAGCCGCGGCGTTCGAGCATCATCTTCATGCCGACGCACGTGTCTTTGTGATCGTCCACGAGCAAGAGATGGCGCTTGCGCATGTCGCGTTTTCGGCGGCGCGCGATCGCCGGCGGCTTCGCTTCACCATTCGCGCCCGCGACCGGCTCGGCCACAGTTCGCAACGTAAGCGTGAAGGTCGAGCCCTTGTCTTTGCCTTCGCTTGCCACGCGAATCTTTCCGCCATGCGCATCGACCATCGCTTTCGAAATGGCGAGCCCAAGCCCGAGTCCGCCGAAGCGGCGTGTGATGGACGTTTGTCCCTGCTCGAACGCGTTAAAGATCTTGTCGATCTTGTCCGCATCGATCCCGATGCCGGTGTCGACCACGCGGATTTCGATTTCATCCGCACTCGTGTTTTTCGTTTCGAGTGAAATCAACCCGCCGCTTGGCGTGAATTTCACGCTGTTCTTGATTAGATTCCAAAAAACCTGCTGCAACCGCGCTGGATCGCCTTCGACATATGCGCGCTCGGCCTTGAGCTGGAAATCGACGCGCAGTTTCTTGGTCGTGATTTCGTCCCGGCAGATCTCATATGCGCGTTGCAATATTTCGTGCACCGAGACCACTTCGAAGGTGAGCTGCAATTTGCCTTTGGAAATACGCGTGACGTCGAGCAGATCGTCGATCAAGCGTGCTTCGAGCTCGACATTGCGGCGGATCACTTCCAGCGCTTCACGGATCTGCGGCGTATCAGGTGCGCTCGCTTCCAGCTCACCCACCATCGCGATGACGGGCGAAAGCGGATTGCGCAATTCATGCGAAAGCAGCGCGAGGAATTGATCTTTCGCCGCATTCGCGTTGATCAACTCCTGGCGCAGGGTCACGTCGCGCGTGCGATCGTCCACCATGTAGAGCACGCCTTGCACGGTTTGCTGCGAACCCTGCAAGCGCACCAGCGTGATGTTCACGAAATGCGTCATGCCGCCCGCGTCCTTGTACGGATGCTCGATGAGTTGAAATGGCGTGCCGAATTGCAGCACCCGATCGATCGCGCCCTCGGGCGCAATTTGCACTTCGTCGTAGGTCGCGCTTTGGATGTCGCGACTTTCCGGGAAACCGCCGAAGCGTTTCGCCATTTGCCCGAACGCCTCGTTCGCCTGCAGGAATCGATGTGTGGTCGGATCCACAAACGCGATGCCAGTGGGCATGTTCGCGAGAATTTTTTCGTTGAAGGTGACCTCACGCTCAAGACGCCGCGTCGATTCCATGTGTCGCCGGTAGAGTTTCCCCGCGAGCGCCGCGCCGATGCCGGTCACGAGTAAAAACCACCCGACCAGCAGCGTGATTTTGCTGAGCAGGTCGTTGACGGCTTTGTAGGTGATAGCTTTCGGTTGCTCAACTACCGCGAGCCAGCCGGCCGCTTCGATCGGGCTGAACGAATAAAGGTTTCCGCTATGCTCGACGTGACCTTCGCGGTTCCCGCCGATCTCCTTTAGCAACTCCGCGGTGTTCAACTGGTGCGCGTTCGGTTCGTTCGTCGATTCGCTCGCGGAAAACGCGATGCCTTTTTGATCGACAATGTGACAAACGAGTTGGTCCGCGAATTGAATGGTGGAAAGCCGGCGAGACATGCGCTCGACCAGAACCGATGCGCCGAAATAGCCCACGATCGCGCCGTCATTCGCACGCACCGCGCCGATAATTTCCGTGGCCATGCGCTTGTCGAGTCGCCGCCCGTGAATAGGCGAAACGTACGGCTGCCGCGACGCGCGCGCGCCTTGCAGCCACAAGACCGAATCGAAATCTTTCCCGACATTCGCCGGGTCGGCCGGCAACGCGCCGAGCAGTCGTCCGTCGGCCGTCGTCATGAACATGCCGTCGATGCGCGGATGCGAATAGAACGCCGTGCTCAACCATTGCTGCGCGGCCGTGGTCGCGTTCGGATTGCTCAGGATTTTCGAGACCTCGGGCAGCGTCTGGTAATACTCAATGATCCCGCTCGTGCGGATGAGATCGTCGCCAACGTTGTGGCCGACGAGTTGCACGAATGTTTGCCGGTCGCGCAGGATTTTCGACTCGAGCGTCGCGCGCAGGACGGTGTAGGAAAGCCAAAGCATCAAGAGCGACGGCGCCCAACCTGCGAGCAGGATCGGCACAACGATATTGAAGCGCTCGGAGCGACCGCGACCGGCTTTGCTCAATGTCTTCGCCGCTTCCATCCCCATGCTGAACAGCAGAACTCTAACCATCCCACACCCGCGTTAGATGTCGATCTTGCACCGTGTCGATCTTGCACCGTGTCGATCTTCTATTCGCCCTGCGCGATGGCGAGATTGAGTTCGCGCGCCTGCACGTGAATCGCTTTCATATTTTCGACACTCGGTCCGCGCGCGATCGTTTCTCGAATTTGTTTCACACCGGCGCGAATTTTCTCAAACAGCGGCTCGTGTGCGATCTGCGGCGGAAGAGTTTGCAATTCCTCCTCGAAGTAATCGAGTAACTGCGGCTGCGCCAAAATCGCCGCGCGTTCCGGAGAAAATTTCGCTTCGACCGCGCCCGCGCTCATCTCCAGTCCGCGCAACCAACCGCCGAGACTGATCAAGTGCGCCATCTTTTGATCGCGCATGTCGATCATCGCCTGCTCGACATCGGCTTGGGTTGCGACCAATTCATTTCGCACCGCCGGCCAG
>JBEEGX010000214.1:0-12550 GCA_041167105.1 Verrucomicrobiota bacterium | reverse complement strand
CTCGCGGCATTCCCAAAGGATTTGCAGGAGAGCGCGAAGAAGCAGCTTGTCGATCTTGGCGTGCAGGCGCGCACGGGAATTCATGTGAGCAACATCACGGAAGAAGGTGTGCAGGTCGGCGACGAATTCATTCCATGCCGCGTGAAAATCTGGGCTGCCGGTAACATCGCGTCGTCCGTTGGTCGCTCGTTAGGCGCGCCGGTCGATCGCGTCGGCCGCGTGATCGTGGACAACGACCTCACGATTCCGAATCATCCCGAAGTGCAGGTCATCGGCGATCTGGCGAATTTCTCGCATCAAACCGGACAGCCGCTCCCCGGAGTGTCGCCGGTTGCGATGCAACAGGGGCGCCACGCCGCGCGCAATATTTTGGCGATGATCGATGGCCGAAAGCCGCAACGCTTTTGGTATTTCGACAAGGGCAGCATGGCGACGATCGGCCGCAACAAAGCGGTGGCGGATTTGCGTGTGGTGCATTTCAGCGGCTGGCCGGCCTGGCTCGCGTGGTTGTTCGTGCACGTCATTTTTCTCGTCGGCTTCCGCAATCGCATGGCGGTTTTGTTTCAATGGGCGTGGGCTTACGTCACGTTCAACAAAGGCGCGCGCTTGATCACGCGGAACTTCCAGGCCGAGCAACGGCCGCCGACGTGAAAATCACCATCCGCAATCTCCAGCGGAAGGTACATGTCGATCTTGCACGGTTGCGGAAATCATTGCCGAAAATCGCAGAGCGCGTTGGCGAAATTAAACCAGACCTCGCGGTGCTCCTCGTTTCCGACACGCGCATGGCAAAGTTGCATCACGAGTTTTTGCACGAAACCGGACCGACCGATGTAATCACGTTCGAGCACGGCGAAATTTTCATCAGCGTCGAAACCGCGCGACGGAACGCGAGAAGATTTGGAAGTTCGTTAGGTCACGAGATTCAGCTCTACATCGTTCACGGCCTGCTCCATCTGCATGGCTTTGACGATCGTACCGCGCGCGATGCGACGCGGATGCGGCGGGCACAGGAGAAGATTTTGCGCTCATTGCGCTGAAGGCTTAGCGTTTCGGATGATCGCGGAGGGCCCGACGATTACCATCGATAAACCGACGATCGAGCAGGAGACACGCACAAAAGAAGATGTCGATCTTCCATGGCAAGTGGTGGTGCATAACGACCCCGTAAATTTGATGACCTACGTCACGATGGTGTTTCAGCGCGTGTTCGGTTTCCCGCGCAGCAAAGCGGAGAAGCACATGCTCGAGGTCCACCAGAAAGGCCGCTCGATTGTTTGGAGCGGCGTGCGCGAGCGGGCCGAGCTTTATGTCCAGCAACTGCACGGCTATCTCCTGCTGGCCACGATGGAAAAAACAAATTGAGATGAACGTTTTTCGGCGCGAGACCGGATTGGAGCTGTCAGAAATCGATCCGTTCCTCGCCGAGCTCCTGCGGCAAATTCCGGAAAGCGCGAACACCGATGACGCGCCGGCGGCGAAAGCGCGATTGTTCAGCGCGCCGGTCGATGAAAGCGAACAGGACTTTCGCGAGGAGTGGAAGCAATACGTTCAGCCGGAGCTGGCGCAGCTGTTTCGTTCGTCGGGCGAAACTGTGGCCGCGGATTTGAAACAGCTTTGCGGCAAAGAGCGCACGTTTGCTAATCGCACGCTGCGCATTCCTAACGAACACGCGGACGCCTGGCTGAATGCGTTGAATCAGGCGCGGCTAGCGATCGCGGCGCGGAACGATTTCACCGAAGGCGAGCTGGGCGATTGCTATCGTTCGCCCATTGGTTCACGGCGCGACTTGAGTTTGTTCCAAGTGAACTTCTACGGATTTCTCCAGGAAGTGATTCTGCGCGAATTGTCCGGATGCGGCGATAACGGCGCGGATCAGTGATAATGCTCCAACCGGACGGGGCCGAGCTTCATCATGCTGTCCATGAATGCGGCAAGATCGACATGTTCCTTTCGCGCGTCATAACAATCGCTCACTTTGCCGTAGCCGAGGTAGTAGGTGGTGATCTGCGGCGAGGTCGTTAGGCTGCGCGTCCACATATTGGCGGCAAGCTGATCGCCTTGGAGCGCTTCCTCTTTTACAAATCGCGCGACTTCTTCACGCGACATGTTTTCGGTGTGCACGCGAATGTCGACGATCGTGCGCGCGATATTCTCGAGCTGCTTCTTTAAATGCGCGAGGCGTTCGAGCGGACCGCCCCAGCCATTATCGAGCATCAATCGCTCGCAGAACGTGCCCCAGCCTTCGACGTAGAGCGGATCGGGAAAAACGGCGCGGATTTTATGCGGTTGTCGCGCGGCGATTTTGAACTGCACGTAGTGACCGGGAATCAATTCGTGCGGCACAATCATCTTGTTGAAGTGCTGATTGAAATCGCGAAAGAACGCATCGCGTTGATCTTTCGTCGCGTTGGCGGACGGCGTCGGGATGAAGAGGATTGTTTTCGCTTCGGACGCGTACGGGCCCGGCGGATAAACGCCGCCGACGCTCTGACCGACGAAAAACGACGGCGAAAGATCGACGATCAGCGTGAGCGGATCGGGCAGCGTCATAATTTTCTTTTCGTGAACGAGCGCGTTGATCGCGTTCACGTTTTCGCGCCAATGCGCCAGCGCTTCGTTCACATCGCGGTCGCGGTCCGCACCGATGCGATCGAATAATCGGCGAAGTAACTGCGCGTCATCTTTGGGCGGTGTTTCGTCGCCGATCGCGTCGCGCCAAATGCTTCGACCGAACTTCGCCGCTTCGGCGCGCGTTTTGGCAAGGTCGGCAGTCGCGCGCTTCAGAACATTTGCGACCGGCTCGTTGACGCCGGTCCCGACGCGAAAGGTCTCAGCGTATTGTTTGCCGAGACGCGGCGATCCGGTCGCGCGCTTGGCGAGGGCTTCCAATGTTTGCGCGAATTCGTTGAGCGCTTTCGCTGCCGCCGGATCGACTTCTGGATTTTCGACGGCTGATGCAAAACCTTCCGCATAGAATTTCGCGGAAGCCCGCACCTGGCCGGCGGCGATTGTGCAAAACTCCGGCACGATCTGCGCAAGATCGACATGTTCGAAGTGGTCGCGCGCGGCACGCGCAAAAGTCGGAAGCAAACGCGCTCGCGCGATCGCGTGTTGCTGCCTGTCCTTCAGCGGCAAATCATCGCGCACAAGCAGGAACACGGTCGCGTCGCCGATGACCGACGACCAATAAAGCGGATCGCGCTCGCCGCGGCGCAGGTTCGTTAGGGCATTTAGCTCGCGATCGATTTGGCCGAGCAGCGCTTCGGCATCGAGCTGATCGTCCAACGAAGTGCCGTTATCGCGCAGCTTGGCCCGGGTGCTGCGATTGAACTCAATCCAGCGCGAAAGTTTTTCTGCCGAGAAATCCTCGAGCTTCTCATCGAAGTCGTGACGACCAGCCGCGGTCGCGCGCGTGGGATACATTGCGAAGTACGCATCAAGATATTCGTCCGCGATTTTTTCGACCGACGCACCGTGCGCGGACAAGATCGACATGATGAACGCGACGGATGCGAAAGAAATCGCGCGCGTCACGAGATGGACGATGTCGATCTTAGCAGAAGCTAAGGTTGCTGCTGCGCTTTCTCGCGCACCATCGACATGAGCCGATCCTTGATCCCGGCGGAAGATTTTGCCGGCTTGAGGCTGAGCGCGAACGCTTCATGCAAGGCGTAACATTCGCTGATGAAATCCTCGGCCTTCTGCCCGAATTCCTTCCGCGCTTTTTCGAATGCTTCCAGCTCGTCCTGCTCGAGCGCCCCGATGACGTAGAGCCGGGACTGGTTCTGGAATTGTTCAAAGTTCATCTTTCAGCTCCTTAAGGCCGTCATAAATTTTCTTCAACCCCAACTCAAGACGAGTTTTCACGGTTCCTAATGGTGTATTCGTATTTGCGGCGATTTCGCGCTGGCTCATACCGTGAAAAAATGCGAGCTCGACGGCTTGTTGCTGCGGCGCGGGCAAGGCTTCGAGGACACGGCGCAAATGTTCGCGCGTGTCGCCGAGCGCGATCGCATCCTCGGTCGTGTTTTGCACCCAGGCATCGGGCTGTTGCTCGGTCTCGGCCTGGAGACGTTCCTCGGCGCGAGCGTATGCTTGTTTCTTCCGCAATCCGTCGATGGCGCGACGCCGCGCGAGCGTGACCATCCAGCCGAGCGGTTTGCCTCGTTGCGCGGAAAAATTTTTCGCCTGGTTCCAGATTTCCATGAAGATCTCCTGCAGCAGATCGTCGGCCTCGGCTTCATTGTGGACCACGCGGAGAATGAGAGCCTTAAGTATGCCGTTATAGCGGTCGTAGAGCTGGGAAAGCGCGTCGGGATCGGCGGCCTGAATGCCGCGCATCAGCTCGAGATCGGTCGGGCCTCCGTCCGCCGGCGGCGGCACGAGCGTGGGCAGCGGAACGACGATTTCGGCTTCCGATTCAGAATCGATCTCCACGCTCACACCTCAGCATAAGATCGACATGCGTAACGTAGCCACTTTTTTCTTCTGAATCCTTGACCGCGCGCGGCCCATCCCAATACGATACCGCGCTCATGAAATCGATCCTGTCGTTGGTTGTCGCGCTCTGCGCGGTCACGCTCCTGCACGCGCAGGAGGAAAACGCGAGCGCTGCGGCGTCGCCGGAAGAAAATTCCGCCACCTCCATGCAAGCGCCTTCAAGCTTGCGCGAAAGTCCTTCGGCCACACCCGAAGCGAAACCGTCGGCTTCCGCCATTGTCGAAACGCCGAAAGCTCAGGCATCCTCCAGCGCTCCGCCCGCCGAAAAGAAAAAATCGGCCGCTACCACTGAATCAACCGAGGAGACGACTTCCGCCACAAAATCAGCCGCGAACGCAGGTCCGGATAAAGGCAATCCGGAGTCGGTCGTGAAGCGATTGGAGAACGAATGGGAAGCCGCGGTGACGAAACATGACGCGTCGTTTCTTGATGCGCGCGTGGCGAAAGATTTCATGGGCGTTTCTTCGCGCGGCAAGCGAATGAACAAGAGCGGGCTGCTGAAAGAATTCAAGGCCGACACCGACACTTACACTTCGGCGAAGAATAGCGGCCTGAGTGCGCGCGCGTTCGACAAAGATGTTGTGGTCGTAAGCGGCACCGCGAAAGAAGTTGGCAAAAGCAAAACCGGCACCGCGTTTAATCGCAGCTATCTCTGGACGGACACGTGGGTGCTGCGCGGCGATCGCTGGCAGTGTGTCGCCAGCCAGGTCATGCTCGCGTCCGGCAAACGATAACTGATAACTCGCGGATTTAGCAATTCGGGGCGGCCTCGCATCCCCTGGGAGCGGGGTCGTTCCGCTTTTGTTTAAGATCGACAACTTGCCGCGCGACCATTGTGCGCCAAGAGTGTCCCGTAATGGCGCGCGCTCCGAATGAAGATGTCGATCTTTGGTTCAAGGACGCGATCATCTACGAGCTGCATGTCAAAACTTTTGCCGATAGCAATGGTGACGGCATCGGCGATTTTCGCGGGCTGATCGAGAAGCTCGATTATCTGCAAGAGCTCGGCATCACCGCGATCTGGTTGTTGCCGTTTTATCCATCGCCGCTGAAAGACGACGGCTACGACATCGCCGATTACTTCGACGTAAATCCGAATTTCGGAACGCTCGATGATTTCCGCGCGTTTCTGAGCGCGGCGCATGAACGCGGCCTGCGCGTGATCACGGAATTGGTCATCAATCACACCTCCGATCAAAATCCGTGGTTTCAGAAATCGCGAAAATCTCCGGCCGGTTCGCCGGAGCGGGAGTTCTATGTCTGGAGCGATACGGCGGAAAAATATCAGGACGCGCGCATCATTTTTAAGGATTTCGAAACCTCGAACTGGAATTGGGATCCGGTGGCGAAAGCATATTACTGGCACCGCTTTTATTCGCACCAACCGGATTTGAATTTCGACAATCCCGCGGTGCACGACGCGGTGGAGAAGGTTTGCGATTACTGGCTCGAGATGGGCGTCGATGGTCTGCGACTCGACGCGGTGCCCTATCTTTACGAGCGCGAAGGAACGAACTGCGAAAATTTACCCGAAACGCACGCCTACCTGAAAAAGTTACGTGCACATGTCGATCTTAAATTCCCCGGCCGAATGTTATTGGCCGAGGCGAACCAATGGCCCGAAGACGCCGCCGCTTATTTCGGCAATGGCGACGAGTCGCACATGAATTTCCATTTTCCGCTCATGCCGCGCATGTTTATGGCGCTGCAAATGGAAGATCGGTTTCCGATCATCGACATTCTCGATCAAACGCCGCCGATTCCGGACAATTGTCAGTGGGCCATGTTCCTGCGCAATCACGACGAGCTCACGCTCGAGATGGTGACCGATGAGGAACGCGATTACATGTGGCGCGTTTACGCGAACGACCCGACCGCGCGCATCAATCTCGGCATTCGCCGCCGGCTCTCGCCATTGCTCAATAACAACCGCCGCAAGATCGAGCTGCTTAACACCATGCTCATGTCGATGCCGGGCACGCCGATCATTTATTACGGCGATGAGATCGGAATGGGCGACAACATTTACCTCGGCGATCGCAACGGCTGCCGCACGCCGATGCAATGGAGCCCTGACCGCAACGCCGGTTTTTCCAAAGCGAACCCGCAGCAGTTGCATCTGCCCGTCATCATCGATCCCGAATATCATTACGAAGCGATCAACGTCGAGAATCAGCAGAAGAATCTCTCGTCGCTTTTGTGGTGGATGCGCCGCGTCATCGCGATGCGAAAAAATTTCAAAGCCTTTTCGCGCGGCACACTCGAGTTCCTTTATCCCGATAACGCGAAGGTGCTCGCGTTCCTGCGCAAGATCGACAATGAGACCGTGCTCGTGGTGGTGAATCTTTCCCGCTTCGCGCAATCGGCCGCGATCGATCTTTCGGCGCACCACGGTTGCGTCCCAGTGGAAATGTTCAGCCGCAATCCGTTCCCGATTATCAAAAAATCCGGCTACACCATCACGCTCGGCCCGCACACCTGTTACTGGTTCGTCCTTCAACCGAAGATCGACATGCCGCGTAGCGCGAAGAAGCGCACTGTGCCCTCCGTTAATGTCGAGCCGAATCTCGAAATGCTTCTCGCGAATGGTCAGCGTGCGCAATTCGAGAGAAATGTTTTGCCTGACTACCTCCCAACTTGTCGCTGGTTTGGCGCCAAAGCGCGCACCGTCCGCCAAATGCGGGTCATCGAACATCCGACGCTCGGCTCCGATGGAAAACGCGCGCAGCTGTGGTTCGTCGAAGTGAGTTATCTCGACGGGCCGACCGAGACCTACGCCCTTCCGGTAACGATCGCGACCGGCGAGACCGCGAAACAAATTTCGCAAACTTCACCGCACGCTGTCATCGCGAAGTTGAATGACAACGCCATTTTGTTCGACGCGGTTTGGGACACAAATTTTCGCGCGCATTTATTCAGCGCCATCAAAGATCGACAACGGACAAACGGCGCGTCCGGCGAGCTCGTCGGCACACCCGGCAAAGCGCTCGCCGAAAATTCCGCCCCCGCCGTGGCGACATCTCACGTGCTCGGCGCTGAGCAAAGCAATTCGTCGATGTTATTCGAGAACAAATTTTTCCTGAAGCTTTACCGCAAACTCGAAGACGGTGTGAATCCCGATGTCGAAGTCACGCGTTTCCTGACCGATCGCGCGAATTTCCCGAACGTTCCGGCCTTTGGCGGAGCGATCGAATATCGTCGCGCCAAATCCGAGCCAACCGTCATTTGTCTTTTGCAAAACGCCGTCAGCAGCGAAGCCGACGCATGGACGATGACGCTCGATCACGTCGGCCGCTTTTATGAGCGCGTTCTCGGCCGCAAAGCCGATCTGCAAAACGAAGTCGCGCCCGAGGGAGCGGTGCTCGAGGAATTGCTCGGTGGAATTTATCCCGAGAAAGCGAAGTTGTTAGGCCAGCGCACTGGCGAATTGCATCTCGCGCTCGCCTCCGCGAAGGACGATCGCACATTTGCGCCTGAGCCCTTCAACGCCATGGCGCAACGCTCGGCCTACCAAAACATGCGGGCGTTGCTCAAACGCAACTTCGAATTACTCCAACGCAAGATCGACAATCTCCCGGAAAATTTCCGCGACGAAGCCCGCGAAGTTCTCGCCGCGGTCAAACAAATTCACGAACGCGAAAAACTTTTGCTCAACCGCAAAACCAACGCCGCCAAGATACGCATCCACGGCGACTACCATCTCGGCCAGGTCCTCTACACCGGAAAAGATTTCATCATTCTCGATTTCGAAGGCGAACCGGCGCGACCGTTGAGCGAGCGCAAACTTAAACGTTCCGCACTTCGCGACGCCGCCGGGATGATGCGCTCCTTTCAATACGCCGCCTACAGCGCGCTCTGGCAGCCGAACACGCGGGCCGAAGACGTCCCATTCCTCGAACGCTGGGCCGACCTTTGGTATCGTCAGATGAGCAGCGTCTTTCTGCAAACTTACCTAACGACCACCGCCGGCGCCGTCTTCATCCCGAAAAACAACGACGACCTACAAATTCTCCTCCAAGCTTATCTACTCGACAAAGCCGTCTACGAAATCGGCTACGAACTAAACAATCGCCCCGATTGGGTCGTCATTCCCATCCGCGGCATTAAACACATCTTGCAATCAGCCTAACTGACTGCCAGAAATCCAAACGTATGAACCCACATCTCGACAAGATCGACAATGACATCTCGGAGAAACATCTGCTCAAGCATCCGTTTTATCTCGCGTGGACGCGCGGGGAGCTGAGCAGAGAAGCGCTGACGGATTACGCGAAGCAGTATTATCATCATGTCGCGGCGTTCCCGACTTATCTCTCGGCGGTTCACGCGAAATGCGACGATCAGCCGGCGCGAAAACAACTTCTGCAAAACTTGATCGATGAAGAAGCCGGCTCGCCGAATCATCCGGAGCTTTGGAAGCAATTCGCAAATGCCCTCGGCGTTGACGATGTCGATCTTGCACGGACAGCGCAGGAGCCAGAAACCAAGAACCTGATCGCGACCTTTCGTTCAAACTGCGGCCAAACGACCGCAGAAGGCCTAGCCGCGCTTTACGCGTACGAAAATCAGATTCCGGAAATCTGCGAATCGAAGATCGATGGATTGAAGAAGCATTACGGGTTCACTGGCCCGAAAGATTACGAATACTTCAGCGTGCATATCGAAGCGGATCGCGAACACTCGGCGGCCGAGCGCGAGATGCTTTCTCGCAAGATCGACAATGACAACATCGACAATGTGCGCGCATCCGTTGCGCGCGTGCTCGATGCATTGTGGGAGATGCTTTCGGGCGTTTGCCGCCGTCACGCGATCGCTTGTTGAATCTTAAGCGAGCGATCTTCCGCGATCGTAACACGAAATAGTTGATCGAATCCTTCCGACATCGTCGGCGGCTCGAGTCGTTTCGCGGCGGTGAAGATCGCGACATTCGGAACTTTGTTAGGGCCGATGCGCTCGGCATTTCGCGCGACTGCGGTGCGCGTGTTCACATCGAAAAAATAACCAATGATGCGCGCGTGGTGTTTGCGCGCGAGCGTGATGAGCTTCGCCCGCTCCGCCATCGTCGGATTCGTGTTATCGACCACGACAGAACGTCTCGCGCCGAGCGAGTCCGCGATTAAATCCGATTGTCGATCTTCGCGTGTGCTCGCGTTCGGCCAGAGGTCTTTACTCACGTGCACATGCGTGGCCGCGAATTTCTCGCGATACAAACTGCTCTTTCCCACACCGGGCAAGCCGATGAGGATGACGCATTCCATTTACTCTTTCGGCTGCGCGGCGATGCGCAGCAGAATGGTGAGGGTTTGCGCGACGTTGGTCGAAATGTCGAACTGCGATGCGCGTTTCAGAATGTTCGGTCGCGCCGCGTTTCGTCGCGTTGCATCCGACCAATCCTCCAGCGCATTCGTTAGTCCATCGACGTCTTCGGCAAGATCGACAATCGATCCATGAATGCGGTCTTCCATGACTTCACTAAAACCATTCGCGTGCGTGGTGATGACCGGCAGCCCGCACGCGAGCGCTTCGAGACATGCGTTCGAGAAGGGATCGTAAATCGTGGGCAGTATGAAAATGTCGGCCGCGGCATAAATCGGGCGCATATCGTCCACTTCGCCGAGCAGCATGGTGCGATCGGAATGATAACGCCGCGCGTTACCGCGACCGGCAACAAGCAGGCGCATCTTCGGATTATCGCACGCTTCCACCGCATCGATGGCGAAGCGCAGACCTTTTCGTTCCCAGCCGGTGCCGGCGAAAAGTACGGCAATATCGTCGTTCGTTAGGCCGAGTTCGCTTCGGGAGTTTTCGCGCAGCTCCGGATCGACATGAAATTCGTTGAGCGGAATTCCATTGTGGACGATGTCGATCTTGTCCCGGCGATAGTTGTAAAGATCGACAATCTCCTCCTTCACCATGCGCGAGTTCGCGATGATGTGGTCGGCCCCGCGCTCGTTCAGGAGCGCTTCCTCGAGACGAAGCAGCTCGCGATGTTTGCCGTTGAAGACACTGGTGAGCCGATGCCACGCCGATTCGAATTTCGCGCGGCGATTCAACCACGCGAGGTGAACGCCGTCGCCCGCGCGGTAGACATCGCATCGGCAAATCCGTTCCAGACTAACGAGCACGTCGCATTGCAAATCCGCGCGCAGCCGCTGGACTTCGTTCGCGAATGCGATTGTCGATCTTGCGCGGACGCGGGTGAGCTCGCCGAATGGCCATTCGTTATCCGGCCAATCGTCCGTGGTGAAGAGCCGCGCTTCGTGGCCGGCATCGACCACGCCGCGCGCGAGTCGTTTGAGATACGCCTCGGCGCCGCCGCTAGGGGAGTAGCCACGCCGCACAAAACAGATGGTCAGTTTCTCCATCGACATCGGGCCTTACCAATCTTGTCATTCCGAGCGAAGTCGAGGAATCTCTTTCGCCCATGAATCGCGTTCTGCCCAAGAGCTTGCTCTACTCGATCTTCGCTAGAATCGGCGGCCACGGTTTGGATACCGATTCGTTCGAAGCGTTGCGCGCGTCGTATCGCGGCGGTTTTCTTGGCAAAGCGGTCGCATACGACAATCGGCAAACGGAAATCCCGGGGCGCTTGATCAAATCATTGCGCTGGCATCCGGTGCGGCTGCTTTCGTCGTTCCTCGACTCGAAACAATATTACGGCGCGAAGAAAAAGTATTTGGACTGGGTCGCGTCACGGGAAATGGAGAGCGGTCATTACGATTTTTTTCATAGTTGGTCGGGCGATTGTTTGGAGACATTGCGCGTGGCGAAACGAAAACGGATTCCGTCGCTCATCGAAATTCCGACCTGGCATCGACGCAGCCAAAAGGCCAATGCAAGATCGACATCTTCATCGTGGAAATCGCGGTTCGCGCTCGAGCCGGAAAGATTTCTCGAGGAATACGAACTGGCGACACTCGTCGTCGTGCTGTCCGAAAAAGCGGCCGACTCGTTTCGCGCGCAAAATTTCCCGGCAGAAAAACTATTTTATCTGCCGCGCGGCGTTGATATCGATCGCTTCAAACCCGGGACCCGGCCGAATAAATTCCGCGCGGTCTTTTCCGGAGCGCTAATCGAACGCAAAGGCGTGCATCATCTACTTGAAGCGTGGCATCGCTTAAATCTAAAGGACGCCGAGCTCTGCCTTATTGGCAGTGTGCACGAGGAGATGAAGCCGCATCTCGCGAAATTCACGAACGAAACCGTGAAGACGTTAGGCTTCGTCCGGCAACACGAAGAATATTTGCGCAAAGCCAGCGTGTATGTTTTTCCGTCCCGGCTGGAGGGAAGCGCGAAGACTGTTTACGAAGCGGCGGCATGCGGATTGCCGTCGATCACCACGCGCGAAGCCGGCGATGTTGTACGCGACGGTGTGGACGGAATCATCGTTAGGCCGGGCGATGTCGATGCGATCGCGGCCGCGCTCGAATATTTTTATCGGCATCCGGAAATCGCCGAGCGGATGGGCGCGGCGGCGCGAGAGCGCGTGGTGGAAAATTTTACGTGGGAACATTATCGGACGCGCTTGCTCGACGCTTACGCGACGGCGATGCAGATGATCTCGTGAACGTTCTGCTCATTCAGCTTAAGCGCATCGGCGATTTGATTGTAACGACGCCGGCGATCGCGGCGGTGTGCAGAGAATTTCCGGAAGCGAAAATCGCGCTGGCGATTTCGCGCGAATGCGCGCCATTGATTCCCGCGTTGCAGGACGTTGATGAAGTGATCGTACTGGAACGCGGCGTGGCCGATCTTGGAACGTACATGTCGATCTTGCGACGGCGGTTCGATTACTGCATCGACTTTACGCGCAACGATCGCTCGGCGGCGATGACGTTTTTGTCGCGAGCGAAGAAGCGCATCGTTTCCTATCGGGTGAAGCGGCGGTCGCCGTGGCGACGCCGGGCATACAACGAATTCGTCGAGCATCGCATGCGCGACATGCACACGATCGATTACCACTTGTCGTTGCTCGGGCCGCTGGGGATCACGAAGGCATCACCGATGTTGCGATTGGATTTGCCTAACGACGCGATCGAAAATGCGA
>JBEEGX010000213.1:0-2677 GCA_041167105.1 Verrucomicrobiota bacterium | reverse complement strand
TTCCTTCGGCAAAACGACATCGCGCAATTCATCGACCGCTTTCTGTTCGACCGCCCCACCATGCGCGCTCTCGATCTTTTTAATCGTGTCGAGCATGTGACCGACGTTGCCGGGCGAGAAGACGGTGATCTTGTCGCCGACATTCGCGCGCAGTTGTCGCGCGAGCTCGACGCCGAGCACGGTCGTTTCGCCTTCGAGATCGAGCGCGCCTTGCTTCACGAATTTCTGCAACGGGATGACCTTTTCCTCCTGCACGGGATCAATACCGCGAATCAACGGCGCGAGTCGCCGGTCTTGAAATTCGAGAATCACCGGCCCTTGCACGAACGGCGCCGTCGCGACCACGCCCGGTGTATTGTCGATCTTACCTTTAAGCGTGCGCCAATCGCGCAGGATATCTTCGCTTGTGACGAGAATGTGCGCGTCGAAGTCGATCACCTTCTGTCGCAATTCGCGATCGAATCCCGTCATCACCGCGATCACGAGAATCAGAACCGTCACGCCTAACATCACGCCGATGATCGAAATCAGCGTGATGATCGACAAAAACGTGCGCTTCGGTTTCAGATACCGCAGCGCGAGAAACAAACTGAACGGCAATTTCAAATCGGCGATACCGTGCGCGCGAACGCGCAAGTTTCCAACAAAGAAACATCGCGCGACCTAATCAGCAGCGAACTTGTATTGTGACGACAATCATCGCCGCCACGCGCGCTTCACCTGAGTTGCGCGTTTTCTTCAGCGTTGTGCTCGCGCTCTTACTCGCGGCCGCGTTTTACATGATGCGCAATCGTAAAAAATTCTTCAGCCATACCGGCGATCCCGGCGACACCTACGCGTCGGCAAATCTCCGGTTGTGGATGGTGGTTTTGATTTTGATTCACGCCATCGTCGTGACGGCGATCATGATTTTCGAAGTCTGAATCGGCACCGACCTGCGAACCTTTAATGGCGAAAGGAACAATATGAAAATTTTCTTGAGCGGAATGACGGCATTGGCGTTGGCTACACTGATGATGGCGACGCCGACCCAGGCGGCTGCGAGCAAATCGAAAGACAAGAGCACTCCCAAAGAAGGCGAGTCCTATAGCGGCAGTGGTAATGTGACGAAAAACAACATCGACATCTGCATGGTCACGGGACTGCGTTGGGCGTTGAAACCGGACAACGGCGAAGAAGTAAAGATCTACCCCAAAACCAAACATGCGACGCAAGTGCTCGACGCCGCCGCGAAAAATAATTCGAAAGTTCGGATCAGCGGCGCGTGGAAGAAAACCGCCGAGTGTCACTACGTCGAGACGTCGAAAGTGACCGCGGTGAAAGAATAACCGGCGCCGCTATTTCACGGCGTGCGCTTGTAACTCTTCGAGACTAACGAATTCGAGCACGCTCGAGTGCGTTGCTTCCAGATCGATTGGCGCGGCGCGATCGTGTTCGAGTGCGCTTTTCCAGCGCGTCACGCACACGCACCATTTGTCGCCCGGTTTTAATCCGGGAAATCCCCATTCCGGTCGCGGCGTTACCAGATCGTTGCCGTCGAGCACCGAATAATCGAGAAACTCCTCCGTGCATTCCACGCACACCGTGTGCAGCCCGACGTCTTCGGGTCCGGTGCGACAGAAACCATCGCGATAAAATCCGGTCAGCGGATCGGTGCAGCAGCATTTCAATTCGGTCCCCAAAACATTTGTCGGCACGGCTGGAACTAAACGCGTAATGCAAGATCGACAACTGCAAGATCGACATGTGCATTTGCGTCCGATAAAAAGTTGCGTCAGCCAAACTCAACCGGAGGTCCATTCATGCGCAGTTTATCTTTTCTGTTTGCAGTTCTCTTCATCGCCGCGCGCGCCGCGTTCGCTGCCGGCGCCACACCCGAGTGGTCGATGAACGCCAGCATCATCGAGGCATGCAGTTGCCCGATGTTTTGCCAATGTTACTTCAACGACAAACCAGCCGGGCACGGTGAGCACGCCGGACATTCACACGGCGAAGGCGGCGAACACTTCTGCAAGTTTAACAACGCTTACAAAGTCAACCGCGGCAGTTACGGCGACACCAAACTCGACGGCGCGAAGTTCTGGGTCGCGGGCGATCTCGGCGGGGATTTCTCCAAGGGCCAGATGGATTGGGCCGTGGTCACGTTTGATGCGTCGGTCACGCCGCAACAACGCGACGGCATCAAAACCATTCTCGGCCAGGTTTATCCGGTGAAATGGAAATCATTCAATGTCGCGAACGATGCGAAGATGAGTTGGAACGCGACGCGCGATCACGCCGAAGCGAAACTGGACGACGGCAAGACGGCCGAAGTCGTGCTCAACAAATTCAAAGGCATGACCGACGAGCCGATCGTGATCAAGAACCTGAAATATTGGGGCGCGCCCCGCAACGACGGGTTCGTCATGATGCCTAACGAAGTCGAAGCGTATCGCGCAGGCGACAAAGCTTTCGAATTCAAAGGATCGAACGGATTCATGATCACGCTCGATATCAATTCCAAGGATCCGCAGACGGCCGACGCGGCCAAGATGTAAGATCGACAAGGAACGCCTCGACATTTGTTGGCTCGTTCCGGCCGAGCCGTATCGCGAATTATTTCGCGAGCTCATTCGCTTGTTCGCGAAACAGTTCGACGCTCCGCGATTCGAGCCGCACCTCACGCTCTGTGTCGCGC
>JBEEGX010000212.1:0-3544 GCA_041167105.1 Verrucomicrobiota bacterium | reverse complement strand
ATCCGCCCTTCCAAGTCAATAATATTCTTCTATTTTCCAGAAGTTTTTCCGATGGCTGAGTCCTCCGTTATTTCGCCTGCCGCCCAGCATGTCCACGATCGCCTAAGGGGAGTTTCCGCAATGGTGTGGCCGGCGCTTTTGCTCAGCGCGCTTTGGGGGTGGGCCATCTGGAGCGCGGCCGAGCATTGGCAGGCGAATCCAAATTATTCCTATGGCTGGGCTGTGCCGCTTTTGGTGGCGGGCTTTGCCGTGCGCCGATTTTTGCGAGCGCAAATCGACGATGTCGATCTTGCACATGTCGATCTTCGGCTCGCGGGTTTGGTCGCAGTTATCATCGGCGCGCTGGTCTTCGCTCTCGAATATGCGCGCACCCAAGTCTGGCACCCGATCATCGTGATCTGGATCATCGCATTGCTCGCCGTCGTCACGGCTCCTGCAACGTTGTATCGCGTCGGCGGACGCGCACTGGCGCGCGCCGAAATTTTTCCCGTTTGTTTTTTCCTGACCGCGCTGCCGTGGCCGCCGCGTTTCGAGCAACCGATTACGAGCACGCTTATGCGTTGGGTCGCGCTCGCGACCAGCGAAATTCTGCATTGGTTAGGCGTTCAGGCGCAGGCATCAGGTGGCGCGATCGCGTTGCACAACGGTCTGGTCGGAATCACCGAAGCGTGCAGCGGTATTCGTTCGCTTCAGGCCGGCATCATGTTCGGCCTGGCCATGGGCGAATGGTTTCTCTTGAGCGCCACGCGCCGCGTCATTCTCCTCATCATCGCGATCGCGTTTGCTATCGCGACGAATCTCGCGCGCACGCTCGTGCTCACCTTGCAGGCCAACGAACACGGCATCGAGTCGGTCGATCGCGTGCACGATCTCATTGGTAACATCATCATGACGGCGCTGATCCTGGCGATCTGGATCGCAGGAAAATTTCTCGCGGCAAGATCGACAACTGTAGCGGCGATCTATGATCGCCGTCGGCGGTCGCAGACCGCCGCTACAGAGCGACGGTTTTTCGCGAGCCTAACGATCGCCGTTGTGGCCGGTTTGATCGCCGCCCGCGCATTGGCTGCGCACATCGAAGCGAAAGATAAAACGCAGACGACGCCGTTCTTTAGCTGGATCGCAGATGACGCGAACAAACCGGGGACGATCCCGAGAGAAGTCTGGAACGAACTTCATCCGACTTCGGGCGAATACATTCGGCACGAACCCACCTCCGCCAAGGCTACGGCGGACAAGCATGTCGATCTTAGCGACGGCGCGGCGGATTGTTTCCATTTCTTTTGGAAACCGTCGCCGTGGAATCGATTTGCGCTCGTGCACCGGCCGGACATCTGCATGCCGGGAATCGGGTGGCAATTGGACGGCGCGGCCGAAACGCGCGACACGGAATTGAATGGCCGCCCGTTGCGATTTTATCTGTTCCGGTTTCATCGCGGTAACGTGCACGCGCTCGAGCTTTGGGGCGCGTGGCGCAATGGCGAGCCGGTGCCGATCGATTACAAACCGGACCAGGTGCTGGGCGCGGCCGCGCCGCCGCTAACGATGCATCTCGAAGGCAAACGCAAATCGGCGACGGAGATTGTGTCGTGCAGCATTATATCGCAAGATCGACAACCGCCGGCGGAGCAGGCCATCGAAACTCTGCGCGCGGTTTTCAAATTTAATCCGCAATGAACGACGAACCTTCGACAATATCCGGGCGCCGTACGCGTGCGCGCAAGAAACGCACACTGATTTGGATTCTCGTTCTCGTGTTTATCGTGATCGCCGCGACGACGGCGAAGTTTGCTTATCACGGATTGAAACGCTGGCGCGCGGACCAATTTGCGGCGCAAGCCGAGACGTTCACGCGCACCGAGAAATGGAACGACGCCGCGCAAAAGTACAGCGCGGCCTTGCAGCTCGATCCGCTGAATTATCGCGCGCTGAGTGGCGCGGCGCGGCTCGCGACGCGACTGGGACGGCCGGAAGCGATCGATCTGTGGGAGGAAGTGATCAAGAAACCGGAATCGACCACGCAAGATCGACAAGATTATGCCGACCTACTCGTGCGTTTGGGTCGATTGAAAATCGCGGAGCCGTTTCTCGACAAGCTGCTCAAGTCCGATCCGGACGCGAAGACATTGAGCATCGCCTCGATGTACACGCGCAAGATGGGTGACCGCGCGAAGGCGGTCGAGTTCGCGCGCATCGCAGCGAAACGCGCGCCTAACGACGACCGCATTCGTTTTCAACTTACCGAGTTGCTCGCCGCTTCGGCGTCGCCCGAAGAACAAAAGGAAGCGAAACAAATTCTATGGGATCTCTCCGGTCCGACGCATGAGACGCGGCAGGCAGCGATCGAAGCGCTGGCGAAAGCGCCCGGTTTATCGGCGGAAGAACGCACGCGCGTTTTGCAGATGCTCGATTCGTTGCAAAACGCCACCATTACCGACGCATTGCTCGCGGCCGATCTTCGCATTCAGCTGCATCCGGAGCAGGCGGAGAAGATTTACGATCAAACCATCGCGCGTTGGAACAGCGGTTCCGTGAATGAAGTTGTCGATCTTGCGCGCTGGCTCAACATTCATCAGCAGCCCGAGCGCGTGCTCTCGCTCTCGTCCATCGAGCAGGCGTCGAAGGACAATCAATTGCTCATGGCGCGGCTGGATGCGCTCGCGATTTTGTCGCGCTGGAACGACATCGACACGTTACTCGCGCATCCCGATCTCACGCTCGACCCGTCCGTGCTCGAGAGTTTTCGCGCGCGCACGGCGCAGGAACGCGGTGCCGCGCTCGATGCCGAGGTGCATTGGAACCACGCCCTCTCGCTCTCGAATGCCGATCCGGGAAAACTGCGCTTCGTCGCAAATTTTGCGCAGCAAAGTCATGCCACGGCGGTGGCGTTGAAAGCGTATGATCAGCTTGGGAAATATCCCGAGCACGCCGATTTCGCCATTCGCCAGACGCAATTGCTCAGCGCGCACGGCGTCGATCTCAATGTGCAACGCACGGCCGCCGAAAAAACTTCCACACGCAAACCGGAGGACCCGAACGCCGCCGCGCAACTGGCGTATTTGAATTTGCTCGCCGGAGTAGATGTCGATCAAAATGCCGCGGCGGCGAAGTCGTTAGTCGAAAAATATCCCGACCGACTATCGTATCGCGTCGCCGCTGCGCTCGGTTATTTGCGCCGGCACGATCCCGGCCCGGCGCTGGCGCAATTCAAAGTGGAAGGCGCGCCGCCGATCGAATGGCAAAAGACGGCGCCGAACTGGCGCGCCGTTTACGCCGCCGCCTTGCGCGCGAACGAACAGGAAGACGCCGCCCGCGAAATCATCGCCACCATTCCAAAAGATAAACTCACAGCCGAAGAACGGGCGCTGATTGAATAGATGTTTATGAGTAGAAACAGTTTGAAAACCGAGGCTGGATTAGGCCGAATTATCCGGCTTTTTCAGTGCAATTGCCGAATAATTCGGCCCACTTCTCGTTAGATGCATCTCCGCATCCACACACTTTTGCTTCTTGGCTTAGCGACATTCTTCGCTGGTTGCAGCAC
>JBEEGX010000211.1:0-12947 GCA_041167105.1 Verrucomicrobiota bacterium | reverse complement strand
GCGACAAAAGCATTTCCCATCGCGCTGCCATCATCGCCGCGCTTTCTAACGGCGTCTGCAATCTGCGCGGATTTTTGCCGAGCGAAGATTGCATGCACACGGTCAACGCCCTGCGCGCACTCGGAATTCAAATCGATCAACCCGAGCCCGACCTGCTCGTTGTTCACGGCAAAAAGCGCGTCCTCACTCCTCCGGCCCACGAAATCGATTGCGGAAATTCCGGCACGACCATGCGTCTCATGGCCGGTTTGCTCGCTGGGCAAACATTCGAAAGCCGGCTTGTCGGCGATGCCTCGCTCACCCGCCGCCCGATGGATCGCGTCATCGGTCCGCTTCGGCAAATGGGCGCGAACATTGTCGCGGAAGGTCCGGAATCCACGCCGCCTTTGCGCATTCACGGCGGCTCGCTCAAAGGAATTCATTATCGTGCGCCCATTGCCAGCGCGCAGGTAAAGAGCGCGATTTTGCTCGCGGGTTTATTCGCGAAAGGAAAAACGACTGTCGATGAACCAACCGCCAGTCGGAATCACACCGAGCTCATCTTCAATTATTTTCTCGTCCGCACCTCGAATGCCGAGGAAGGCGGCGTCAGTGTGTTCGGCGGACAAGTTCCCGAGTCGCGCGACTTCGATATTCCGGGCGATCTTTCATCGGCCGCGTTCTGGCTCGTCGCCGCCGCGGCGCAACCGGGTGGTCACTTGTTAGTCCGAAACGTCGGCTTGAACGATACGCGGACGGCCTTGTTAGGCGTGCTCGTGCGCATGGGCGCGCAGGTGCGCGAAGCGATTGAAGATGTCGATCAACTGGAACATCGCGGCGTCATCGAAGTGACCGGCGCGCCGTTGAAAGGCACCGTCATCCAAGGCAAGGAAGTTCCGCTCTTGATCGACGAGCTGCCCGTGCTCGCTGTCGCCGGCGCGCTCGCCAATGGCACCACCATTATCCGTCACGCCGCCGAATTGCGCGTGAAAGAAACCGATCGCATCGCCGCCATCGCACACAATCTTCGCATCATGGGCGTGCAAGTTATCGAAATGGCCGATGGCCTCGAGATTCACGGACCGGCCCCGTTGCGCGGCGCAAAGCTCGCCAGCTTCGGCGATCATCGCATCGCAATGGCCTTCGCCGTCGCCGGTCTTTTCGCAGATGGGGAAACCGTGATTCAAGACGCCGATTGCATTCGCACGTCCTACCCGAACTTCGAAGCCGCGCTCGACGAATTCGTTAGTCCGACACGAATGCGCACCACCACGCCGGTCATCGGCTCGCTCTCGCCGGCGCGGCTCGACGAAGCTTGAGCGAAGATCGACATCGTCACGTCATCGCGATTGACGGGCCGGCTGCGTCCGGCAAGAGCAGCGTCGCGCGCGAGCTCGCGCGAAGGCTTGGTTTTGTTTACGTGAATTCCGGCGCGATGTATCGCGCGGTCACCTGGTTCGCTCTGGAAAATAATCTCGAACCCGGCGACGCAAATGCAGTTGTCGATCTTGTCGAACGCGCGGTCCTTCACTGCGAAATCGCGAATAACGAATCGCGCATCCGCATCAATGACGTCGATCCCACGCCGCACCTGCGCCAGGACCGCGTGAACAATGCCGTCTCGCGTGTGAGCAGCATTGCGCGCGTGCGCGAAATTTTGGTCGCGAAGATGCGCGAATACGCGCACGAACACGACATCGTCATTGAAGGCCGCGATATCGGCTCGGTCGTTTTTCCGGACACGTCGTTCAAGTTTTACATCGACGCTTCACCCGAAGTGCGCTCGCGCCGGCGCGCGGCCGAAGGTTTGACCGAGGAAATCCGAGCGCGCGATCAGGCCGATTCCTCACGCGCAACCGCGCCGCTCGTCATCGCGAAAGACGCCGAGTTCATCGACAGCTCGCACATCGACGTGAATGAAGTTGTCGATCTTATCGTGAGACGATTGCGCGAAAAAGGACTTCTCCCCGCGCAATGAACTTCTGGTACTGGCTCGGCTATCACGGCTCGCGCGTTCTCGCGCAAATCTTCTACCGCTTTCGCATCCTTCACCGCGAACGCATGATTCAATCCGGCCCGGTCATCGTGGCGATGAACCACGAAAGTTTCTTCGATCCGCCGCTTGCTGGCAACGCTTGCGATCGTCCCATTTTTTATCTGGCGAAAAAGTCGCTCATGAAAGTGCCGCTGCTCGGCCGGATCTTGCCCAAGCTCAACGTTATCCCGGTCGATATCGAAGGCACCGACCGCAGCGCGATCAAAGCGCTCATTCGCGTTTTGCAATCGGGCAACGGCGCCCTCGTTTTTCCCGAAGGCGCGCGCACGCCGCACGGCGAACTCCAAGTCGCGCAGGCGGGCCTCGGCCTTGTCATTGCAAAAACGCGCGCGCCGGTTGTGCCCATGCGAATTTTCGGCGCGCACAAAGCGTGGCCGATGGATGGTAAAATCCATCTCGGTCCGCACATCACCATCGTCGTCGGCGAGCCGATTCATTTTTCCGAAGCTGATCTCGCCGGCCACGGTAAAGATTTGTATCGCCGGTTGAGTCAGCGCGTGATGGACGCGATCGCGGCCATCAAGATCGACAATCGTTAGATCGACATCGATATTTCGCGCGTGGCCGAGGAAGACAAAATTTCATCGCGGGCGAGACGCGCCATCATCGTCGTGTTCGTCGTCATGGCTTTGCTCGCGATTTATTCGAACGTGCAACGATTTCGGCGCGAGAAATTGGAAAGCGCAATCGTCACGCCGGTCGAAACGCCTTCGCCGTCGGCCACGGCGCGTTGAATATCGAGCCGGGTTCGTGGTCTAACGCCTCATGAAAAAGATTTTGGTTCTGCCGGTTGTGGCCGCGTTGTCGATCTTCTGCTCGTGTCAGAAACAGCAAACTGACGCCGAGCGACAAGCGGAGGTCGATCGTCAGGTGCAACAGAAACTCGACGCCGAGCATCAGGCGCAGGAACGCGAAGATCTGGCGCGGCGCGAAGGCGAATTAAATGCGCGCGAAAAAGCGCTCGGGCAAAAATCAAATGCGCCGACGGAATCGCGCGAGCGTTCCGAAGAACGCACGGGTCGTCCGCAAGATCGACAATCGCAAGATCGACAAGTGCGAGGCTCGCAGACACCGAGCGGCGATTACGGCCTCTTCTATTCCAAACTCGAGCCGCACGGCGATTGGATGGAAACGTCCGATTACGGTTACGTCTTTCGTCCGCGCGAAGCCGAGCGCAGCACATGGCGTCCCTACACCAACGGCCGCTGGGTTTACACCGACGCCGGTTGCACGTGGGTCTCGGACGAATCGTTCGGTTGGGCGACATATCATTACGGACGCTGGACGCGCATTCGTAACATCGGCTGGGTCTGGATTCCCGGTGACGAATGGGCGCCGGCCTGGGTGTCATGGCGCAAGAGCGATAGCTACGTCGGATGGGCGCCGCTCCCGCCGGAAGCGCGCTTCGATCACGGCACCGGCATTCATAATTGGGCCGACAATTATTACGACATCGGTCCGGAAAATTATTCCTTCGTCCAGACGCGCGAGTTTGGCTCGTCGCGAGTCGAGCGCGCGGTCGTGCCCGTGCAGCAGAACCTGACCATCGTGAATCAAACGTCGAACGTGACGAACATTACTTACAACAACACCACGATCATTAATCAGGGACCGAATTATGATGAAATCCGCACACGCACGGCCGAGCCGATGCAGCGATTAAAGCTCGAGCGCGATGTGAATGTGAACATCAACATCGGCGACCCGCGTTCGGCCTTGCGCGCGGATGTGGTGGTCATTCCCGCGCCGCTTATTCCGCGTGCACAAGCAGTCGAGCGACGGCCGGTGGTCAAGAAAACGGTGACGAACATTGTGGTCGAGCGCGGTTGGGACGGGTTGCAAGATCGACAAGCAGCGGAGCAGGCGCGCGTGAAGATGCGCTCGGAAGCAACGCCGCCGCCGAATGCTCCGTCGAAGACGTTCGCGAAGCCGGCGCAGACACGCGCTGAGGCAACTCCAGTCGAGACAAGATCGACATCGACCGCTTCGGTTACGCCTAACGAATCCGCTTCGGCTTCGCCGGCAACAAGTGCGACCGCATTCCGCCTTTCCACGCCGACGGCGACGGCCACGCCGCAGCCGACATTTACTCCGCGACCACCGCCAAGATCGACATCGACACCGGTGGCCGCTCCATCCGCGAGCGCGAGTAGTTCGCCTCGCGTCGAACCAAGCTCGACTGCGACAAGCATTCGCACGCCGGAACAAACGCCGCGCGCAGTCCGACCGATGAATACACCGAGCGATATCGAAGCCTCCCCTTTGGCAACAGTGACGCCGCAAGCGAGCGTTGCGCCGAGCGCAACAGCCGCGCCGGTTGAACAAGATCGCCGCGGATTCGGACGTCGAGGCAGGGAAATGCCGCCGCCGGGATTGCCGAACACGTCGCCCACGGTCAGCGCAAGATCGACATCGACTGCGCCGGTTGCATCGCCCAGCGCGACTGAGGCATTTCCGGCGCGACCGCATGAAACAAAACGCGAATTGCGGCGCGAAGAAAAACAGGAACGCAAACGCGACCGGCGCGAAGCCGCCGAAGGCCTAACGAGTCCGTCGCCCTCTTCCACACCAACCCCGTCGGCGTCGCCATAGTAAAGTCTACGCCGTTGCGAGCTGCTGCGCCGCCAGCTCGCGCGCGTAATCCAGCGTATCGATGGCATCGACATTCTTGTCGCGGCGAATTGCTTTGATGCGCGGAAATCGCAGCGCCAGTCCGCTCGCGTGGCGCGTGCTCGGTTGAATGGAATTGAATGCAACTTCGAGCACGATGTCCGGTTTTACTTCGCGATAACGTCCATGATCGACAATCGTGTTTTGCTTGAAATGCTCGGTCAGCTCCGCGATTTCGACATCCGTTAGGCCGCTGTAGGCTTTGCCGATGGGCAACAATTCGCCGCTCGTTTCATCGCGCACGGCGAATGTGTAATCGCTCAGCACGTGATTGCGTTTGCCGTGACCGAGCTCGGCCGCGACCACGACGACGTCGAGCGTCGCGAGCTCTTTCTTGAGCTTGAACCAGAACATGCCGCGCGCGCCCGGCTGATAAAAACTTTCCGGATCCTTGATCATGAGGCCTTCGTTCATACGGCGGCGCGCTTGCTGGAAAATGTTTTCGATCTCTTCCGCGGAATGCGCGGCGAAGACTTGCGAGATTTGAAATTGCGGCGGCATGTCGATCTTGCGCAGAAGTTCACGACGTTCGCGCAATGGCGTCTTCAACAACGAGCGACCATTCAGCCACAGAAGGTCGAACGCGATGAACGCGACTGGCACATCGGCCGACGCGCCCGCGAATAAATCCGCGCCGTCGGATTTTCGGCCGAGCCGTTTTTGCAAATCGAAAAAGGTGAGCTTGCGCCCGTGCTCGAAGGCAACGATCTCGCCGTCGAGGATAAGATCGACATGTAACTTTCGCGCCTGCTGCGCGATTTCGGGAAATTGATCGGTGATGCGTTTAAGATCGCGCGAATAGATTTCCACGCGTTCGGAGTTGCGATGCAGCTGCGCGCGGATGCCATCGAATTTGTCTTCCGCGTACGCGACCGACGCGTTTTGAAATCTTTCCCACACGGTTTCCGCGGTCGGCTCGGGCGTGGCGAGCATGCATTTGATCGGGCGAAAGATCGACAACTCCGCTTTCGCTAGATCATTTCGCGAAGCGAGCAGCGCGGTCTGGCCGATGTCGCCTAACAACATGTTGGCTTCCTTTACTTGATCGAGCGGCGCATCGAACGCTTTCGCGATTGCTTCTTCAACGAGCCCTTCGCGCAAACCGATGCGCAGATCGCCGGTCAAAATTTTGACGACGTATTGACCTTCGCGCGCGGACAAGATCGACAATCGACTTTGCAGTAACTCCGCTTTTGCGATGGGGCCCCGGGCGCGATGAAGATTTTCAAACAGTTCGCGGGATTCGCGAATCGTGAACGGGTGCGGCCGCGTGCGACCGTCGAGAACTTCGAACGCAGTCTTGCCGGCATCGCCGTGGCTCGCGGCGATGCGATGAAATTCGGCGTCGCTGATTTTTGTGGCGGCTTGCAACGCGCGAAAGATGACCGACCAGCCGACTTGCAATGTGCGCAGATCGCTTTGGGCAAATGCTTTTCCGGTAAGATAAGTCGCGACGATCGGAAGTTGTTCGCTCGTTAGGCCGCGCAGGTACTCAGCGAGTAAGCGGATTTTTTCGAGCTTGGCCGGTATCGCGGCTATCGCCTCGCCCAGTTGAGCGAATGTGCGGAATTCGGATTCTTCTGTAGTGGCAGCCGTATCGGCTGCGCTTACCGATGCAGGCGACACGCCTGCCGCTACAAATTTTTCGAGCGTAAGCTCCATTTGGTTTTCTTCGCTCAACGCCCACGCTTCAACTCCGCGATCGCGCAGATCGCGCGCAAATTCGGCCGCGAAACCATGCAGCGTGAGAACGCGCTGCGGCTGCACAAGATCGACATAACGAACCAGGTCGTCGTAATCCGCGTGATCGCTGAGCGGAAATGCGGCATCGACCTGATACCGATAAATCGCGCCAGGATCGACCGCCCAACCGCTGATCATGGCGACCCGTTTGCGCGGAATTTTCTCGAGCATGCGCGAGCGGTTCGCGCTCGGCGGACAAATCAGGACCTTCCCGGCAACGTCGTTAGGCTTGTAGCGAACGTATTTGCAAAACGATTGGCCGAACTGTTCGTAGATGCGCGTCATCGCGAAGACGGAGCCGTGCAACATCGGCGTGAGGCCGGCACCGTCGAGCGCGCACAGAATTTCCTGCGCTTTACCTAACGAGTAACCGAGAAGCACCGGCACGCCGCCTTCATCGAGCGTATCGCGGGCGAAGGCGACGATCTGTTCCATGATTTGTTCGGTCGGCGGAAATTTGTAGCGTGGCAGACCGAAGGTCGTTTCCATGACCAGCGTTTCGGCCTGCGTCCATTCGGCCGGCTCGGCCGATTTGCCGTGGCGCAATTTGAAATCGCCAGTGTAAAGCAGCGAACCGTTTTGCGTTTCGAGAAAAATTTGCGCTGAGCCGAAGATATGACCCGCGGGCAATAGCGTAAGATCGACATGGTGGACGCGCGCGCGTTCGCCGAAAGGCAGCGCGTGTTCTTTGCGAAGACCCGGCATGCGCGCCTGCATGAGACGCGCCGTGCGCTCGGACAAAATGACTTCTTCATGCGGCGCGATGTGATCGCTGTGCGCGTGCGAAACGAAGGCGAAACGTTTCGCGTCCCAAGGATCGAGCCAAAGATCGACATCGGGAAGGTAAACGCCGCGTTCATAGCGAACATTGATCACGCGAAAATGTACGCCGCGAAACCTGAGCGCGCACATTGACATGTGGCGCACAAGCCGGTTTCATCACGCGAGAATGAAATTCGGTTTCACCTGCGCGTTGCTCATGTTCGCGATGGTTGCATCCGCGCGCGAAGCAGACGAACCGAAGTTACTCACGAAAGTGACACCGTTGCCCACGGCGCTGGATCCCGATTTCCAATTTCGCAAAACGAAATTGTATTTCATGGGCGAGCGCGGGCCGCACGGGTCGAAATCGAAAGGGACGAAGTCGACCACTTCCGGGCAAGCCGGGGCGTCGACCAAGAAATCGACGTCCGCTGTGCAAGACGCATCGATCAATTTCGAGCGGCAATATCGTTTGTTCGGCGCGGTGACGAAGCTCGATCAACGCGAACACTTCGGCGATTACCTCGATTTTTTCTGGCGCACGAAACGGCCGGCCGACGTAACTGTGCGACTGGAATATCAACAGGAGAAATTGCACGCGCACGTGCAGGCGCAGGAAATTTCCTACGCAAATGCGCACGGCACGAACAAGTCGGAGTTCAAAGTCGTGGGCGATGATTACGCGGACAACGGCCGGATTATTGCGTGGCGATGTTTGTTGATCGTGGACGGACGCATCGTGGCCGAGAATCACTCCTTCATGTGGCGCTAGCCGGAGCCCGACGGGCGTCGTTTGACATAGTAGATGTCGATCTTGTATCCTTAATCACTCAGCCGTGCAGTCATCGATACAAGTTGGGGTGAACGGTCCCGCGGTGTGGGTCAAGGTTCAGGGAAAAGGCAGTTTCTTGAACAGCGGGAGCCTGAAGCAGTTCGCGCAGGAAATGGTCAACCGCGGTTATCGCGAGTTCATCATCGATCTCGACCAATGTGCCGCGATGGATTCCACCTTCATGGGAACGATGGCCGGCGTCGCGTTGCGATTGCGCGAATTAGGACAAGGTCATTTGCACGTGGTGCATTGCGGCGATCGCAGCCGCG
The DNA here is from genome assembly GCA_041167105.1 of Verrucomicrobiota bacterium. Taxonomy (GTDB): domain Bacteria; phylum Verrucomicrobiota; class Verrucomicrobiia; order Chthoniobacterales; family UBA10450; genus JAJPGZ01. Next base: position 4,636 of record JBEEGX010000211.1, on the reverse strand, counting down.
AATTACTCACCGGGCTCGGACTCGATCAGATCTTCAGCATTCACGCAAATGGCGCGACCTCGCCGGAATGTCACCAGCTCGGCAGCGAACGAATGCACGACGCGATCGAGCGCGAGAAAGCTGAGCAAGCCCGCACGATGTTGGAAGCGCATGAAGCGCTCTGCAGTGCCGCGCCGGAAAATCTTCTCCGCTTCAAAGATGTCCTGGATTATTTAAAGCAGGATTTGCATACGGAGAAAGCGACGAAATAAGTAGACCCGTATTTCATGGGGTCGACTTTTCTCTTCGCGCTGCTCTTCGCGTCTCTCGGCGGGTGGATCGCGACTGTGCAAATCATGCGACGGCGCATCAAAGCGCTCGAGCGTTCGAAGGAAGAGATTCAGGTCGAGGAAACGCTCGTCTTCGATTTTCTGCACGGACTCGGCGAAGCGTTTCGGGAAACGATCCGACCTAACGACCTCCACCGGCTGATCGTCGAAAGCGCGGCACGTATTCTCGACGCACACGGCGGCGTGCTTTATCTCGCCGATCGCACCGGCACGAAACTCACTGCGGCCTACATCTCGAAAGGCTGCCCGCCACTTGTCGATCTTCCACCGCACATTTTGCAGCAGGCCGCGGCCACGCCGGTCGCGCTCGAAAGTTACATTCGACTTCACACGATCGATATCGGCGATGGAACGCTCGGCCGCGTTTGGCAAACCGCGCAGCCGGTGTTGATGAACGACATCGCGCCCGCGACGGAATTATCGAAGTTGCGCGACACCGCGCTGTCGACCGCATCGCTCATGGCAGCGTCGCTCGTTTACGGCAAACAAAGTCTCGGCGTGCTCGCGGTCGCGAACGGCCCCATGGGGGCGCAATTCAGCCAGAGCGATTTCATTGTTTTCAAATCCATCGCCGAGCAATCCGCCTTCGCCCTTTACAACGCCATCGTTTATTCCGAAGCGAACGAAAAGAAGCGGCTCGATCACGACCTCGAGATCGCGCGTGACATTCAGCGCATTCTTCTCCCTAACGAATCGCCGGACGTGACCGGATTCGAGATTAACGGTCTCAACGTGCCCGCGCGGCAAGTGAGCGGCGATTACTTCGATTATATCAAGATCGACAACGAACATCTCGGCGTCGCAATCGCCGATGTTTCGGGCAAAGGCGTGCCGGCCTCGCTCATCATGGCCATCTGCCGCAGCGTGCTACGCAGCGAAGCGGCAAATAATTTTTCGCCGGCCGAAGTTCTAAAAAAAGTGAACCGCCAGCTCTATCCCGACATCAAAGAAGATATGTTCATCTCGATGGCATACGTCGTTGTCGATCAAACCAGCAGCGCGGTCACGCTCGCGCGCGCGGGCCACGACGCGCCGCTGCTTTATCGGCGCGCGACACAAACGGTCGAGCCGCTCAAGCCGCCCGGACTCGTGCTCGGCATTGACAGCGGGAGCGTGTTCGACAGGCTAACGAATGACTTTAGTGTGCCGCTGGAATCGGGCGATTGCCTTGTGCTTTACACCGACGGCGTGACCGAAGCGCTCGATAGCAACGGCGACGAATTTGGACTCGAACGCATGATCCAATCGGTTCGGGCCAGCGCGCCGCAGGGCGCCGCGGCGATTATCCAGCGGGTGAGCGAAGATGTCCGCACCTTCGCCGGCGCGCACCCGCAACATGACGACATCACTTTGATTGCGATTCGAAAGACATGAAAACGAAAGAGGAAAAGGAAAGATCGACAACGGCCCCTAACGACGCCCCGCACGTTGATGGCGAAGACGAAGTGACAAGCATGCAGGCGGACTTGGATCGCTTTCGCGATCTCGCCATGCGCACACAGGCCGATTTCGAAAACTACAAGAAGCGTTGCCAGCGCGAAAAGGAGGATGCGATCAAATACGCGAACACGTCGCTGCTCGATAAGCTGGTGCCGATCATCGACAACTTCGAGCTCGGTCTCGCCGCCGCGAAAGAACAGGGCGAACAATCGCCGATTTATTCCGGCATGAGTCTCGTGCTCAAACAGCTAAACGATTTTTTGATCGACAACGGATTGCAGCCGATCGACGCGGTCGGTCAGAAGTTCGATCCGAATTTGCACGAAGCCATCGCGCATGAGCCGAGCGATGAAGTTCCCGATCACGTCGTGATTCGCCAAACGCGCCGCGGCTACAAATTCAGAGACCGCCTCTTGCGTCCCGCGGCGGTTATCGTTTCGAGCGGCCCGGCAAAGTAACTGCTCGATTGTTTTTTCGAGCGATTGTCGATCTTAGTTAGATGGCGACGACCAAACGCGATTACTACGAAGTCCTCGGCGTGACCAAAACGGCCACGGCCGAGGAAGTGAAGCGTTCGTACCGAAAGCTCGCGGTCAAATTTCATCCCGATAAAAATCCGGACGATGCGCAGGCGGAAGAAAAATTCAAAGAGCTCGGCGAAGCCTACGACGTCTTGATGGATGGTGAGAAGCGCGCGGCTTACGACCGCTTCGGTCACGCGGCTTTCGCGCAAGGCGGCGGCGGATTCCGCGGTGGCTTTCACGATCCGTTCGATATTTTTCGCGAAGTGTTCGGCGGCGGCGGCGGAATTTTCGAGACGTTCTTCGGCGGTGGCGGCGCGACCGCGGAAGATCGACAACGTGGAAGCGACCTGCGTTACGACATGCAGATTACGCTCGAGGAAGCGGCAACCGGCGTTGAAAAGGAAATCGAAGTGCGCAAGCTCGACACCTGTGAGCGTTGCAAGGGCAGCGGCGCGGAAGAGGGCTCGCGCACGATCAATTGCCCGGTGTGCGGCGGCCGCGGTCAGGTCATCAGCTCGCGCGGATTTTTTCAGGTGTCGCAAACATGTGCGCGTTGTCGCGGCGCCGGTCAGGTGGTCGATAAACCTTGCCGCGAATGCGACGGCGAAGGTCGAGTCGAGAAAGCGGCGCGGATCAAATTAAAAATTCCGGCGGGAATCTCGACCGGCTCACGGTTGCGTTCGCCGCGCAATGGCGAAGCAGGCATTCGCGGCGGACCGCATGGCGATCTCTACGTCGTCATCCACGTGAAAGAGCACAAGATTTTCCAGCGCGAAGAAGACAATCTGTATTGCGAGGTGCCGATCCCGTTCACGACCGCGGCGCTCGGCGGCGAAGTCGCGGTGCCGACGCTCGAAGGCAAAGCGCACGTGAAAATTCCCGCCGGCACGCAAAGCGGTCAGATGTTCAAGCTGCGCGGCAAAGGCATCGTGCATGTGAACGCGCGCGAACGCGGCGACTTGCTCGCGCGCATGATCGTGGAAGTGCCGACGCGTTTGAACGCGGAGCAGCGCCAGAAGTTGGAAGAATTCGCCGGATCATGTGGGGAAGAAAACACGCCGATGCGGAAAAGTTTTTTCGAGCGCGCGAAAGAATTTTTCCGCGACGCGTGATGCGCGATGTCGATCCATCGCTTCTACATTCCGCCGAATGAATGGAATCCTCACGCGTTGATTTTGCGCGACGGCGAGGCGCATCACGCGCGCGATGTGTTGCGATTAAAACAAGGCGACAAGCTCGTCGTCTTCAATGGCGAAGGCCGCGAGATCACAGCAGAGATTGTCGATCTTGCGCGCGATGAAATCCGGTTGCGCAAATTGCACGAGGCGCAAACGCCGCCGTTGAAATGTCGCATCACGCTCGGGCAGGCGATTCCGAAAGGAAAAAACATGGACCTCATCGTGCAGAAAGCGGTCGAGATCGGCGCGAGCGAAATCGCCCCGCTCATTTCCGAAAGGACGATTGTCGATCTTGCGCCTAACGAGGCCGCGCAAAAGCAAGCGAAGTGGCAGCAGGTGGCGATCGAAGCCGCGAAACAATGCGGACAGAACTGGCTCCCGCGCGTGCATACGCCGCGGAAGCTCAAAGAGTTCTTTTCTTCTGTGGAGGCAGGCGTGCCGTTTGCAACGCAGCCGACACGGCTGCCGCTACAGTTTGATTTGCAACTCATCGGGTCGCTCCAATCCGACGCCAAACATCTCAAGCAAATCCTCAGCGAATTCCGCAGCGAAGATCGACATGCACCTCTCAGCGTATTGATGATGATCGGCCCGGAAGGCGATTTCACCCCCGCCGAGCTGGCTCTTGCGAAATCAAACGGCTGCCGCCCGATCACGCTCGGACCCATCATTCTGCGGGTGGAGACGGCGGCAATCTACTGCTTGAGTGTCCTTTCGTACGAATTGCTATAGCTTGGGGAAAAAACGCGCAAAAACAGCAAAAAAGCCTTGTTTAAATTGCGCGCAGTTGCCATGATCCCCGCCGCTCGAATAACCGTTATGAAACATGCCGTTCTCTCCATTTTTTCAGCTGTTGCGGTCGCGCTGGTTTTAATGCCGGCATCAACGCACGGCCAGATCAGCTTCACAGGCACACCTTACACGCAGGACTTTAACGGCATGGGAACCGCCGGAACAACTGCGCCAACAGGTTGGACTGTTGATTCGATTACGAACACCGCTGCAGGTGGAACAAGCACGGATGCTCCTGCGACAACTGGTGCGTGGTCCTCTTCTACCGCGACATTAACTGGCGCTAACAATGGCACCGGAGCAACGAACGGAAGCTATAATTTTGGAACGACTTCAGCTGCCGATCGCGCGTTGGGTTCAACCGCAGCGTCAA
>JBEEGX010000210.1:0-4380 GCA_041167105.1 Verrucomicrobiota bacterium | reverse complement strand
ATGACTTTTGGAATTGGTGGACAGCGCGGCGATCGCCGTCTGGGCGATTTCATCCAGTTGCGTATTGGTTCTTTGGGCGAGGCCCAAATTAGCTACGCAGATTCAAACAACCTGGTTGCCAATGAGGTCGCTCACGCCATGTACGTCCGACAAAATGGTGGAAACGGATTGTACGCGGCCACCTCGCCCGTGAACATTCCGGGAATCGCTCCCTTCAATTCCGTTAGCGATGAAACCGCAGACGCGCGCTACGAAGCTAATGGAACGATCAGCGCGACCATGCCGAATCTCGACATCCTCGGCTCGAGCGTCCGCAAGCTCACGACTGCTCCCTGTAGCACATCGGCTCCTTGCTACCAGGTCGTGATGCAACTGAATAATCTCAGTCTGATTCCCGACGTGGCGAACGATCCCGATCCCGATCTCGTCTGGCTGACGCAATGGATGGTTCCTTCGACGACCGACCCGAACGGCGGCAAAGACTTTTTTGTTTATGCCGAATCCACGGGCGGCGGCGCGATGCAATGTTTCGCTGGCGAGAGCCACGCCATGCGCGACGGCGACTGGTTTGTCTTCACTTATCCTGGTAACGGTCCGGCATTGCCAGCCGCGAACTGCGTCATCGTGCCCGGGCCTAACGGCACCATCACAATTGATGTCCCGCTTTCGCTAGTGAATGAGGCCAATCCCATTGATGACAAACTTCACGAAGTTACCGCGAGCACGATGACTCTGGCCGCCCCCGCCAATTCCGAGCCGAACGTCGGCACTTATCAAGGCCTCCAATTCAACATCATCGACGTAGCCCAGCCTTACGTCTTCAATCCGTCGCAGTTGGTTCGCGTCGTTTCGAGAAAAATGCACGGCAGTGCCGGCACGTTCGATGTCGATCTTCCATTAACCGGCACCGCTGGGATCGAATGCCGCAGCGGCGGAGATTACGACATTGTTTTCGCTTTCACCGGCGCGCCCGCAACCGGCGTCGCCACTTGCAACGGAAACGCGGCGACTGCCACGAGCTCGGGCAATGAAACGACGGTTCATTGCAGCGGTCTCGCTAATGCCCAACATGTCTCGATCACTTTGAACAGCATTTCGGTGCCGATGGATCTCCTGATTGCGGACACCACCGCCGATCGTTCGGTTAACTCCGCCGACATCGCCCAAACCAAATCAAAATCGGGCCAGACGGTGGATGCATCCAATTTCCGCCAGGACGTGACCGTTGATGGGTCTCTCAACAGCGCGGACATCGCGCTGGTGAAATCGAAATCGGGCACCGCGCTGCCATAATTATTTCTCGGCGTAACGCGCCAGGACCGCGGTTCGTGCAAGATCGAGCGCAGCTGAAGCTGTAGTCGTTCCGGGAATCAACCAGTCTTTCGATAAAGCGATTTGTCTTTTTCAAGATCGACAAGGTAAGGCCACGGCGCGTCGTATTCCTGATTCACACGCACTCGCGCCAGGCCGAAGTACGAATGAACAATCGCGCGCATAATCTCGTCGAAATTTATAAGGACCTTCGCGCCGATACAGAAGCCGAGCGTCCGTTCTAACCCGCGTTTTCCAGCGAAAAATGCGGCTGACCGCCACGGCTCCCGGCTTCGCCGCGCGAAGGCGAACGAGTGAAAGGAATCATGAATATTTTTCGGACAGCAGTCGCGATCGCGATTGCCGGCATTCTCAGTTTAAGCGGCGCGGAAGCAAACCGTAATAACGGCGGTGGCAGCGGGAGCCATATGTCGTCGGGTAAAAGCGACGGCGCTAGTCGCGTTGTCTCCGGCCGTCACCGTTCGCGCGTAACGAAAGCACGCATCGAAACGCGTCATCGCAACGCCAGTGCCGGGAAAAAGAGTCGCGAAAGCGCGCGGGCACAAAAAGAAAAGATGGATGTAAACGATAGCGCCGAACTGCCTCGCCGCGACATCGACGATGACAACGATGTCCAGGATGACGAGATCGGCAGCGGCAATTTAATGGGAACCGCTGTGAACACTGATGAGAACGATGGCGGCGGCCATTAACCTAATCACTTCGCTTGCTTTTCCGCGAAGCGACCGAGGACCCAGCACCAATCCGAAAGACGATTGAGATAGCGGACGATTTCGGGATTCACATTCGGCAGACTAACAACGCGACGTTCGGCGTGACGGCACGTGGTGCGCGCGAGATCGAGCGCGGCTGAAACAGTATTCGCGCCGGGAATCACCCAGTCTTTCGGGTAAAGCGATTTGTCTTTTTCAAGATCGACAATCATCGCTCCGACGCGATCCACCATTTCGTCACTAACGAATTTGAAACCGTCTTTCGTGTAACGGTCGCGATCTTCGGCGATGGTCGCCAGCTCCCCCATCATCACGATCAAATCCTTTTGCACCGCCAGGATTTGTTCGGAGATGAATTCGTCTTTTGAAAACGCGCGCGCTAAACCGAGTGCCGCCGTCAATTCATCGACGGCCCCGTACGCTTCCACGCGCGGATCGTTCTTCGACACACGCCGGCCATACATCAACGATGTTTCACCCTGATCGCCCGTTTTCGTGACGATCGACATGTCGATCTTACAAGATGTCGATCTTAGCCGATCGCGGGTTGCGGTTCGGCTTCTTCGATCACAGCTGCGCCAATCGGTTCGCCCTTCTCGACGAGTTTAATCTCGCGATGCAGCGGGAATCCGGTGCCGGCTGGAATCAAGTGACCCATGATCACGTTTTCCTTGAAGCCGCGGAGTCGATCGACTTTTCCAAGTGTCGCCGCTTCCGTAAGCACGCGCGTCGTATCCTGGAACGATGCCGCCGAGATGAAGCTGTCGGTTTCGAGCGAAGCCTTGGTGATGCCTAACAACACCGGCACGGCTTCCGCCGGCTTGCCGCCTTTGTCCGTAACTTCGGTGTTCTCGCGCTCGAAGTCGAGTTTGTCGACCTGGTCGCCCCAAAGCAACGAGGTGTCGCCCGGATCGGTGATCTTCACTTTGCGCAACATTTGCCTAACGATAATCTCGATGTGCTTGTCGTTAATCTCGACACCTTGCAGTCGATAAACCTCCTGCACTTCGTTCACGAGATGTTCCTGCAAATCCTGCGGGCCGCACACTTCAAGAATTTCGTGCGGCACGACCGGCCCTTCGGTCAGCTGTTGACCTTTCTTCACGAAATCGCCTTTGAAGACGATGATGTGTTTGGTCAGCGGAATGAGATGCTCTTCTTCCGCACCGGTCTCGGGATCTTTCAGAATCAATTTGCGTTTACCGCGAACGGTTCCGCCCATTTCGACAATGCCGTCGATCTTTCCGATCTCAGCTGCGTCTTTCGGACGGCGCGCTTCGAACAATTCCGCCACACGCGGCAGACCGCCGGTGATGTCCTTGGTCTTCGCCACTTTTCGCGGCGTCTTGGCCAGCAACGCGCCCGCGCGAACTTTTTGTCCTTCTTCGACAATGACGTGCGCGCCAGCGGGAATTGAGTAATTCGCCACCACTTCCTTTTTGTCGCCGATGATGACGATTTGCGGGTGCAAATCTTCCTTGTGCTCGATGATGACGGTGCCCATGAGGCCGGTCGCTTCATCGACATCGCGCTTGATCGTCACCCCCGCGATCATGTCGCGGAATTCAATCTTGCCAGTTTGTTCCGTCAGAATCGGGACGTTGTACGGATCCCATTGCACGAAGGTTTCGCCTTTCTTCACGTGCCCGCCGTCAGTTTTGGAAATGACCGAACCGACGACGATGTTGTATCGCTCGAGCTCGCGGCCTTCGGCGTTGTGCACGCCGATCGATCCGTTTTTGTTCAACACAATCCACGAACCGTCGAGCGCTTGCACCGTGCGCAGATCGTTGAATTGGACGGCGCCGTCGTTCTTCGCTTTGATGATCGGCTGCTTAAATGTCTGACTCGCAGTTCCGCCGATGTGGAACGTGCGCATGGTCAACTGCGTGCCGGGCTCGCCGATTGATTGCGCGGCGATGATGCCGACGGCTTCGCCGAGTTTCACGAATTCGCCGGTCGCGAGATTGCGTCCGTAACATTGCGCGCAAACCCCGCGGCCGCATTCGCACGTGAGGACCGAGCGGATTTTCAATTGCTCGACACCGATGCGCTGCAGATTGAGCGCGATCTTCTCGTCGATGAGCTGATTGGCTTTAACGATTTTCTTTTTCTTATCGACAGGATCGACAACTGTTTCCGTGCTGACGCGACCGATGATACGCGTGGCAAGATCGACAACTTCTTCGTCGCCCTCGTAAATCGACCGAACAGCGATGCCGTTGACCGTGCCGCAATCCATTTCGTTGATGATGACGTCTTGCGACGCGTCGACGAGTTTGCGCGTGAGATAACCGGAGTCCGCCGTTTTGAGCGCGGTATCAGCGAGACCTTT
>JBEEGX010000209.1:0-4362 GCA_041167105.1 Verrucomicrobiota bacterium | reverse complement strand
TTGTTAGACCATTCGCGTCACGCCTACGACGCCTTAACGTTTCACTTTTGCGATGGCGCGCTTGATCATTCCAGTCACGCCGCTCGCTTGTTGAGCAGGCTTCGGCGCCTTCTTCGCTTTCACATTGATCATTGATCTCGCCAGCTTCGTTAGCTTTTTGTCGGTCGCCGCTTCTTCGCGCAAACTGACATCGAGCGATCGCGCGCCTTGTTTGTCGCCGAGCAGTTGCGCGTACGTGCGCGCACAGCCGTAACCTGCGATCTCGTAATGCTCGACGCGTTGCGCCGAAGCGATCAATCCCGCGTCGCGCACATCGTCCTGCGCGCTTTCGTTCGCCATCTTGTCGCCTTCCTTGATCAATCCCTCCATGCCTTCGCACTTCGGCGCGCGCGTTGATTCATCGTGGCGCCTCAGGATTTGCTCGAGCCGTTTCGCCTGCTGCTTCGTTTGATCGAAATGCTGATTGAATGCAGCGGAAAGTTGTCGATTCTTCGCCGCCTTCCGCATTTTCGGCAGCGCTTTGATCAACTGGTTCTCGGCGCTGAGCAGGTCTTTCAATTCGTGCACATAAAGATCGCGTAATGTTTCCAATTCCATAACAACAGAGAATCGCACCGCGCGAGCGATCCAGTCCTATCCAACATTGAACGAGCGCGCGATGTGCGAAGGACTCGCGCAAGATCGACAATCACCGTTTGCGACAGAATTGAAGTTTCAACAGAAGATCACAAAGCAAACAAAGGCTTCGTTACCTTCGTTTCCTTCTGTTAAGCAAAACGGCGGCATGAGTGTCGTCGGAACAGTCGAAAGCCTTTGGCGTTACCCGGTCAAAAGTATGCGCGGCGAAGAGCTGGATGAAATGTTCGCCGGCTACGCCGGAGTCTATGGCGATCGGCTCTTCGCTTTCGAAAGTTCGGCGAGTCCGAGAGGCTTTCCCTTTTTTACCGGACGCGAGCAACGGCAGATGATTCGTTACCGCGCGCGTTTCCGAAACCCGGAGAAAGCAGCGCGGCCAGTCAACTACAGTGAAGCCGAGAAACTTTCGCCTAACGTTAATCCAGTCTCGGCCAGCGCCGCCGACTTGATCATCGATGTCGAAACGCCGGACGGGGAAACTTTCGCCATCGATGATTCCGCTTTGATCGACAATCTGCGGGTGAACGTCGACGAAAGTCACGAGCTCACGTTGCTTCGCTCGGACAAGGCGATCACCGATTGTCGTCCGTTGTCGATCTTTGCCGTGCAAACGGCGAAAAAACTCGGCGAGGAAACCGGTGTCGCGGTCGATAAGCGCCGCTTCCGCGCAAATGTATATGTCGATCTTACGAACAACGCCGACGGCTTCGCCGAAGATCAATTCGTCGGTCGCTCGTTACGCATCGGCTCGAAAGTAACCGTCGCCGTTCTCCAGCGCGACGCGCGTTGCATGATGATCACGCTCGATCCCGACACCGCGGAAAAAACGCCGGCAGTATTAAAAGCCGTCGCGCAAGCGCACGAAGGCATGGCCGGTGTCTATGGTGCCGTACTTGTCGAAGGAATGATTCGCACAGGCGACCCGGTTGAGTTGGTAGGCTAATCCACCGCTGGATGGCGTCCGTTCGACCGTGCCACATACGGTCGTTTGCAAGGTGCGAAACGATTCTCACATAGCGTTTAACGATGAAAACTCAGTCAAATCTTCCGTTCATTACTGCGCGGATCTTCGCCTTACTGTTCGCGTTCGTCCTAACGAGCGCTTCGCTATTGGCCGACTGGCCGGCATATGCCCGCGATTCACAGCACACCGGCCAATCGAGCGTTCCGGGCCGGCCCCTAACGACCGTCCTTTGGCAAACACCAGTTGATAAGAACCCCGGTGCTTACGCGCATTACGGTTCGCCCACGATTACCGAAGCTAACACCGTGATTGTTCCCGTGACCACCGGTGTCGGAGCGAATTTTGTCGTGGAAGGCCGGCGCGGATTCGATGGCTCCCTTATTTGGTCGGCAGCGACCGACTACATCCTGCCGGCTTCGACTTGGCGAACGCCCTTTTCTCCGGCGCTGGTGAAAATTTCAGCTACAAATTACCGCGTTTATATTCCAGCGGCCGGTGGAACCTTGAACTGGCGTGACAATGTCGATCAAGCGGTTGCATCCTCGAGTGGCAAGCTCGCCTTCTTCGACAACTCGGTCGGCCTGACTAATTACAACGCGAACAAGGCCGGTTACAACGCCAACGTCAAGATCACCACGCCCATCACGGCGGATTCCGCCGGCAATATCTATTTCGGTTTTGAGGTCGCGGCCACGACCGGCGTGTTACAACAAGGCGGAGGCATCGCGCGCATCTCCGCCTCCGGCGTTGGTTCGTATGAGACGGCGAATAATCTCTCTGGGTTCCCAAACGTAGCGCTCAATTCCGCCCCTGCCCTCACGGCCGACGGCACAAAACTCTACGCCGCTTTTTATGAACCGAATTCCGGCGCCGGCAAACTCGTTCGAATAAACAGCGCAACCCTTACCGTACTGAACACGAGTGCAATCCTGCCCAGCATGTCCGATCTCTCCACGGCTTCGCCCGTCATCGGCCCTGACGGCGATGTTTATTTCGGAACCAACACCGATCCTTTCAGCCGCGGCCAGCTCAATCATTTCTCGGCCGATCTGCAGACCACGAAACTGATGGGCGGGTTCGGTTGGGACACTACTCCCGCCGTCGTGCCGGCCAGCCTCGTCCCCGACTACATCACGAGTTCGACCTATCTGCTCTTCACCAAGTACAATAGCTACACGTTTCCGACCGGGGTGAACAAAATCGCGGTGCTCGATCCGAATGTGATGCAGATCGATCCGCTCACCGGCCAGATCGACATGAAGGAAGTGAAAACGTTGACCACTCCGACCGGAGGCAACGCCGAATGGTGCATCAACGCCGCCGTCGTCGATCTGCCTAACAAGGTCGTCTACGCTAACAACGAAGACGGCAATCTTTACCGCTGGGATCTGGTTACCGGCGTTTACACCAGTATCAATTTAGCTGGGCCCTCCGGCCAACCTTACACTCCGACACTCATCGGACCGGACGGCACCGCCTATGCCATCACGCACGGAAATCTTTACGCCGTCGGATCACGACCCGCTGTGCAATTGCCGATGACGAGTCTAACCAAAGACGGAGATAATTTGCTTTTCACATTCTTCCGCGCGCAGAGCGACGTCACCTACATCGTGGAATCCTCGCCCGACCTAACGAACTGGACACATTTCGTGACCGATCCCGGTACCGTCGGCAGCAATGTGACCGTGACGTTCCCCATTCCGGCGGACGCGACCAAATATTTTCTTCGCCTGCGCGTCTACTAAACGCTGCCGCCGGCAATTCGGTTTCGTACTTGTCGATCTTAGCTGTCGCTCCAATCTGCGCCAGAGGTCGTTAACGAATACGAAATCGTCCACAGATTTCGCCGATTTTCGCAGATTAAAATCCTTGGATTCTTTGCTTAGAATCTGTGCGAATCTGCGATCGGGTTAACAGTCACGCCACAAGGCATCGTCGCCCGGCTCGCTCAACATTGACAGACACACGCCGTAGCGCTGCGCTGAAAAGGATTAACCAGTTAAACGTCGCGAGCTGAAACGCCGTCGGCTCATCCATCGTTCTTCGGGACCTTCTCTCAACCGATAGTCCAGCGAAACGCATTGACTTAGCGGCGTCGTGGACTATCAGGCTCCAACGCCCAGCAAGCGAGCATCCGGCTTCTCTGCCGGTTCGGCGGCAATAGCATCGACCGTTGCCCGTCGCGGTCTAAACATTGGGCATGGTCCGCTCACACACACGGGTATTCCCGTGAATTAGAAATGAAATATTGATGAGAACAAAAACAGTTAGTTTAGCCGCGCTGCTTTCAGTCGCCGCAGCGGCAATGTGTTTCGCAAACCCAAACCCGACGCTGGGCACGTGGAAACTCAACGAAAGCAAATCGAAGTTCGGCGACGGCGCAGGTAAGAGCACGATGGTGGTGTGGGAAAAAGCCGGCGACCAGGACAAGTGCACGGTCGATGGAACTGACGCTGACGGTAAAAAAACGCACACTGTCTGGACCGGGAAACTCGACGGCAAAGATTATCCGATTACCGGCGAGGCGACAGCTGATATGCGCTCATTCAAGCTGAGCGGCGATCACAAGATCGACATGATCAGCAAGAAGGATGGCAAAGTTGTCGGTGATGGAACAATCGTAGTCGCGACTGATGGAAAGACGCGCACGGTCACAAGCAACATCACGAACGCTAAGGCCGTGAAGGTGACGAGCACGTCAGCCTACGACAAGTCTTAGCTTAGGTTTTAACACACAGCGGCCGAACGTGAAAACGTTC
>JBEEGX010000208.1:0-5468 GCA_041167105.1 Verrucomicrobiota bacterium | reverse complement strand
CCGTCGTGTTCGATGATTTGCCCGGCATTTTTCCCGCCGGTTATCCGAAGACGAATTGCGCTTTGTATTACGGATGGTATGCCGGCCAGGCCGCGGGACCGTTCGCCGATCCAAAGTTTCGTTTTGTGCCGGGAGCGATCGCGGCGCACATCCATTCATTCAGCGCCGAGACATTGCGCGATCCGAACGCGCATTGGGTCGCGCCATTTCTAATGCATGGCGCAGCGGCGACCATCGGCAACGTTTACGAACCATATCTGCAATTGAGCGCGCACTTCGATATTTTGAGCGATCGATTGCTGCACGGCTTCACCTTTGCCGAAAGCGCGTACATGTCGGTCGAAGCGCTTTCGTGGATGAACGTCGCAATCGGCGATCCGCTTTATCGGCCCTACGCGTCATGGCTGGTGGTCGACCAGGCGCGCGAGACGCCGCGCGCGCCTAACGACTGGCAGTTCTACCACGAGTTCGCGGTCAAGAACAACAGCCGGCCTCCGGCGGAATATCGCACGCTCGCGCGACAGGCCGCGACGCGCGCGCGCAATGCCGTCATGCTCGAAGACCTCGGCGGCATGGAAGCGCACGAAGGGAATTTTGTGGTGGCAACGAATTTGTTCCAGCAGGCGCGCGCGACTTACACAAACCGCGACGACATCATTCGCGTCGTGATTGAAGAATGTGACGCGCTCGTGAAATCGGATCGGCGCAAGCGCGCTCTCGATCTCGTTCGCACCACATTGCGCATTGTGTCGACGTCACCCGCGGCGCCGATTTTGCAGGAGATCGAACGGCAACTCAGCGCCCCGCCGCCGTGATTGTCGATCTTGCGCGATATCGATCTAACGAATGATGCCGCGCTCGCTTTGCTCGATGAATTCGATGATCTGCGTGATCTCTTCCGCCGCCGCCAATTCCTTGCGCACCGCTTCGATTGCCTGACGCGTGTTCAACTTCGAGCGGTAAATCAAACGAAACGCTTCCTTGACCAGTTTGATTTTCTCCGGCGGAAAATTTTTGCGCTCGAGTCCGATGACGTTGATCCCGCGCACTTCCGCCGGGTTTCCGTCCGCGATCATGAATGGCGGCACGTCCTGCACAATTTTCGAACAACCGCCGGTGATCGCGAACCTGCCGAGCCGGCAAAATTGATGCACCGCCGTTAGGCCGCCCATGACCGCGTTGTCGCCCACCTCGACGTGACCGGCAAGCGTGCCGTTGTTCGAAAACACAACTTCGTCGCCGACGGTGCAATCATGGCCGATGTGGCTGTACGCGAGAAAATTTCCGCCGCTGCCGATGCGCGTTTTGCCTTCGCTCGTCGTGCTGCGATTCACGGTGACGAATTCGCGAAACGTGTTCTCGTCGCCGATTTCCAAATACGTCGGCTCGCTTATGTATTTCAGGTCCTGCGTTTGCTGACCGATCGAGCAATACGCATAAAATTTATTTCGCGCACCCGCCTTCATCGGTCCCTCCAGCGTGACGTGATGTTGCAACCAGCAATTTGCCCCTAACGAAACGTTTGCGCCGATAATGCAATACGGCCCGACCATTGTTCCGGCCCCGAGTTGCGCGCTAAGATCGACAATCGCCGTCGGGTGAATCTGCACGTCGCTCATCGATCGAGGAACGTGAACATCAACTCGCCTTGCGACACGACCGCGTCGTTCACCACGCAGTGACATTTCGCTTTCGCCAATCGATCGCCGCGATTTTTGATCAGCTCCGCGTGAATGTAAATCACGTCTCCCGGAAACACCGGCTTGCGAAATTTCACACCGTCCGCGCTCATGAAGTAACCGACCCGGCTCGAAGTTTTCGTGAGCTTGAACAACAAAATGCTCGCGACCTGCGCCATCGCTTCCACCTGCAAAACTCCCGGCATGACCGGATGTCCCGGGAAATGTCCTTGAAAGAACGGTTCGTTCATCGTCACCGTTTTCATGCCGATGATTTTCGTTTCGCCTTCAAAACCGATGATGCGATCGACCATGAGAAACGGGTAACGGTGGGGGAGAATATTGAGCACTTCATCGGCATCGAAGCCGCCTTCGCCGGTCGGCATCAGGCGCGGCGCCGCGACCGCGCTGCGTTGCTTCTGCGCCTTTGCCATTGCGCGCGCCAGCTCCGCATTCACGCCGTGTCCCGGCTTGACCGCGATGAGATGTCCGCGAATCCGCTGACCGATGAGCGCGAGGTCGCCAATGAGGTCGAGAATCTTGTGCCGGACAAATTCGTCTTCGAAACGCATCGGCTCCTTGCTCAACACGCTATTGTCGCGAATCACAATCGCGTTCTCGAGACTGCCGCCCTTGATCAGGTTCTTCGCCATCAACGCTTCAACCTCTTCGTAAAAAACAAACGTGCGCGCGGCCGCGATTTCCTTTTCGAAAGTCGCCGGCGTCACTTCGATCGACATGAACTGCGAGAAGCGATTGTTCGGTCCGGCTTGCGTGCAGGAGATGCGGAAATTTTTGTCCGGAAGCAAAACCAGCAGCGAACCGGTTTTCGATTCGATGTGCATCGGTTCGCGCGTTTCGAAAAATTTGCGCGGCGCTTCCTGCGTCGTTAGGCCGGCGCGATTGATAAGATCGACATACGGTTTTGCGCTGCCGTCACCGATCGGCGGCTCATTCGCGTCCATTTCGATAATCGCGTTGTCCACCCCCATCCCGATCAACGCCGCGAGCACGTGCTCGACCGTGTGCACGCGGAGCGAGCCTTCGCCGATGGTCGTCGCGCGCTCGACCGTTTTAAGATTGTCGATCTTCGCGTCAATCGTCGGTTCGTCCGCCAGATCTTTGCGCTTGAATTTGATTCCGTGATCGACCGGCGCCGGATGCAACTTGAGCGAAACTTTTTCGCCCGTATGCAGCGACGTTCCGCTGAAACCGGCGGACTTGGCGAGCGTCTGTTGAAATTCAGGCGGGGCGGCCATGCGGGCTAACTAACAGCAGCGTCACTTCAATTCAATCTCGCCGCAATCGAATGCCATCATCTGGTCGATGTTCGACACGCGCACTTGTTCGACGGCGGTTCCGCCATCGGCCCATACATCAACCGACTTTTCGCCGCTTTTCGTAATGCCGACGCCGACTAACTGCGGCGCTTCGATCACGTCGAACAAGGGCAAACCATCACCCGTTTTCAAAAAAATCTGCTCATCGGCGAAACCCACCGCAAGATCGACAATCAACTTCGCGTCTTTCGCCAACGGATTCGCCACGAGTTTCACCGGCACGTGGTCCGCTGCTTTCAAATCGGTCGGCGGCGCCTCCGCTTTGCCGATGTCCTCGACCTTCAAACGCCCGACGAGATAACCGCGCGCGTGATATTTTCCGTTAGGCAAATCTTCGTCCTGATCGTTCTTGCCGTTCCACTTTATCGTGAGCGCGTCCGCGCCAACGTCGAACTCATCGAGCGAACCTTGCTCGACCAACACGCGCACGAGTTTCCCTTCGTGATCGTAAATCCCGAGGCTGATCGTGCCTTCGAGTGGCGGCGGCACAAAACTGATGCGCACGCTACGCGCCGGCGAAGCGGTTGGCGTCGGAGTTGCCGTCGCGGTCGCAGTCGGAGAGGGCGAAGGAGATTCTTGCGCGTGCATCGCCGCGACGAAGACCAGTAACGGCGCAAGTGCGATTCGCTTCATCATTTCAGGCGAAGTATCGCCAGTTCACGTTCGGAAACAAATTGTCGCGCGATTCGATCTCGGAAAGAAATGCAAGATCGAGATCTTCATTCGCAAATTGATTCCGCAATTGTTCGAATCGATTCAGGTGATCCATCGTGCGTTTCGTCGCATATTCCTTCGCCGTCGCGTTCTTAATCAGGAAAGCCCAATCGCTCGCCTGCGCGAGAAGAAGCTCGCGCGCGAGTTGTTTCAAAACGCGATCGAGCGTCGTCGATGGATCGCTCATGTGTTTGCGCGCCAGTTCCGTCATCGTTCGTTCAGCCGAATGCAATCGCGGATAAATCCACGCGTTGCTCGGGTGCAGCCACACTTCGAGATGACCGTTCTCGCCCCAGGTCGAGGCTGCCGGTTGCAGGGTCTGCTGCGTCGGATGCGCGGCGAGATATTCGCTCGGCGTCGTTAGGCGAATTTCATCCTGTTGCGCCGCTTTGCGGATGAGCAGCTCGAGAAAGCGCGGACCTTCGAACCACCAATGCCCAAACAATTCCGCGTCGAATGGCGCGACGATGATTGGATCGACATCGAGATCTGAGAGCTCACGCAATTGC
This sequence comes from Verrucomicrobiota bacterium, assembly GCA_041167105.1. GTDB lineage: Bacteria > Verrucomicrobiota > Verrucomicrobiia > Chthoniobacterales > UBA10450 > JAJPGZ01. The sequence continues at coordinate 1,226 of JBEEGX010000208.1, read as the reverse complement.
CATTGCCGCCGCTCCAGAAAATGCGCGGCGTGCGCATCGGCCGCCTTCACGGCCGCGTCGCGATCGTAAAGTTGCTTGTCGATCTTATCGCCGCCGGTGATGCGATAATATTTCACTCCCGAAAATTTCCGCATCCCGCGCGCGACCGGCCCGAGATGCTCCAGCGGAAGTTCCCAGCCGATGTCGCGATAAAATTCGCGATACGCCGGGTCGCCGGGATAACCTTCGGTCGCGCTCCAAACCTGGCGGGACGAATCGCGATCGCGCGCGAACGCGGCCACGCCGCTCGGTGTGAAACACGGCGCGTAAATCGCGCGACGCGGCCGCGGATTCGCGAAGATCAATCCGTGCGCGTCGAGGACGAACCAGCGGATGTTCGCTTCCTGCAAAATGTTTTCGAGGCCGGGCGCGTAAGCGCATTCGGGCAACCAGAAGCCCGTTGGATCGACATGGAAAAGATCGACATAAATATCTCGGCCTAACAACACCTGCGCGCGCTGCGATTCGCGCGGATGCAGCGGCAGGACACCATGCGTCGCGGCCGAAGCTATAATTTCAAGCGAACCAGTCTCGCGAAGTTTTCTGAAAACGGCAATGAGATCGCAATTCCATTCCTCGACGAAGTAGCGGCGGCTTTCGACAAACAGCGCGCAGTAGAATTGCGCGAGCTCGAATAACTTCGGATCGCCGTGTGTGCGCTCGCACTCGCGCTGCATGAGGTCGATTAAAAGATCGACATGTTCGACGTAACGTTCGCGCAGAAGCTCGTCACCGAGCATCGCGCACAACGTCGGCGTGACCGACATGGTGAGCTTGAACGGCACGCGGTCGCGCTCGAGGCGCTGCATCATCTGCAGCAGCGGAATGTAAGTCTCGGTGATCGCCTCGAAGAGCCATTCCTCCTCGAGAAAATGCTCCTGCTCGGGATGCCTAACGAACGGCAAATGCGCGTGCAGGATCAGCGCGAGGTAACCGGACGGCATCGCAGACGCTTAATCTGCAATTGCTACACGATCAAAGCGTGCGGCAAAAATCCTGAAAACGATCGAGACCTTTTTTGATGATGTCGATGCTCGTGGCGTAGCTGAGGCGCACGAGCCGATCATCGCCAAACGCTGCGCCCGGAACGACGGCGACATTGGCTTTGCTGAGCAAACGATCCGCGAAGATGGTCGAGGTAAGTCCGAGCTGGCTGATATTCACCAAGACGTAGAACGCGCCTTGCG
>JBEEGX010000207.1:0-9062 GCA_041167105.1 Verrucomicrobiota bacterium | reverse complement strand
CCGCGCAATGTGGCAAGAGTCTGATCGAGCCGGTCCGTTTCCGATTGGCTGATGAAGAGCACATGCGCGTTCTTTGCATCGCTCGCGCGCCGGAATCGTTGCACAGTCAGGGGATGTTCGTTCACTTTCTCGCCGCGGACGGTTTCTTCCAGGTAACTGCCGAAAGGATCGTCGCCCAGAATGCCGATGACGAGTGGCGCTTGCGCATCGGAAAAAGCCTGCGCCGGCCAATCGACGAATTGCGCGAAGTTGTAAAGGAACACGGCCTTGAGCTGGTACTCGGCCGCGGGCGCAGTTTCGCCTGACGAATCGGTCGCACGCGTTGCGAGCAAGATCGACATGAACAAGCCGGCAAGCCGCGCCGGCCCGGCCCGGTTCAGTAGCGCCATACCACGGTCGCATAAACGCTGCGTTCGACTTCAGTTCGTTGCGTCCCGACAAAGGTGGGCCCGAATTCCTTATGGCGATCGTCGAATAAATTTCGGCCAACGATAGCGAATTCGAGATCGGGTCGCGGCGACCAGGCGACGCGCACATCCGCAGTGACGTAGCTCGACACGTGCGGCGTCCGCAATTCATCGACGTAACGCAATGTCGAATCGAAGCGCACATTCCACGGAAGATCGACAAGGGAACGGATGAAGAATTGGTGGTGCGGGCTCGCGCCTTCGGCCGCGCGTTCGCTCGCGCGATCGAGACTGTCGCGCTCGGGATGAATTTGCGCGTCGAAGTAAGTGTAGGCCGTCTGCACGCGCCATTGCTTGAACACTTGCGCGGTCGCGCTGATTTCCGCGCCGTAAGTCTCGCCGAATAATTTATTGGCAACGCGTCGCGGAGTTACCGGGCCGGGTGGGAAGAGCGGCTCGAGCGAGCGCAGTTCATCGTAAACATTGTAGAAGGCGGTCGCGTCGAGCTTGAGTTGGCTGATCGGCTGAATGCGATAACCGAGCTCGTAGGCGATCAGTGTCTCCGATTCCATATCGGGATTACCCAGGATGGTGAGAAATCCCGGCGGAATCGGCACCGGCGGCGCTGGATTAATCGAAATGTCGCTCTCCGCTTCCGACGGCGTGCGGACGGCGCGCGAGACCGAGGCCCAGATTGTTTGCGCGTGCCCCGGCGTCCACAATGCGCGCGCGCTCGGCTGAATTTCGAAGCCGGTAAAATCATTGTGCTCGAATTTCGAACCGACGGTGACGCGGACGCGATCGGGAATAAGCGTGATCTCGTCCTGCACGAACGCGCTGTAGAGTTTCAGTGTGCGATCGTTCGGCATGAACGAAATGTTCAGGCTGTTTTTGATGTCTGCGTGCGTCGCTCGAAATCCAGCGCCCCAAATAATTTTCTGCCGGTCACCCCAGTCGAACCGGTGTTGAAGATCGACATCTCCGGTGTCGCGGTCTTCGCCGAAGACCGGTGAATCGCGCACCGTGCGGTCGTAGTAAGCCTGCAATGTCAGTTCCGAATTCGGCGCAAAAGTGTGCGACCATCGGCCTAACAAATTGCCGCCGGAAGCGGTGTCGGTCGTCGAGATTCGTCCCGCGAACGGAAACAAGAACGTCGGCACATGATAAACTTCGTCCTGGTTAGTGGCGTAGATATCGCCCTGAAACGTGAACGCGTTCTCGGGGTTCGATTGCCAATCGAGCCGGAACCCGCCGCGATACATGTCCCATGAATCATGCGCGTCGCCATCGTTAGGCCGGACCGATGAATCGCGGTTAAAATATTTCGCGTAGATTTTTAGAAACGCGTCGTCCGTCAACTTCACGCCGTAGCGGATGTTGGTGAATCCGAGTTCCTCCGTGCCGACGCCGCTGGTAATGAGCAAACCTTGTGTGTCGCGCGCGTTCTTCGTGATGATGTTGATCACGCCGTTGACCGCGTTCGCGCCCCAAAGCGTCGCGCCCGGCCCGCGCACGACTTCGATGCGGTCGATGTCTTCCATCATCGTGTCCTGCACATCCCAGAAGACGCCGGAGAAAAGCGGCGTGTAGACGGTGCGCCCGTCGATCATGACCAGTAGTTTGTTCGCGTAAATGTCGTTGAATCCACGCGAGCTGATCGCCCACGTGTGCGCATCGACTTGCGCGACATCGAGTCCGGGAATCAAACGCAGCGCGTCCGGAATGTTCGTGACGCCGGCGCGCTCGATGTCTTCCTGCGTCAAGACCGCGATGGCCGCGGCGGCTTCGGAAGATTTCTCCGGATATTTCGACACCGATGTAACGTCGACATCGACCAATTGTTCGACGCTGAGCTTTTTCAGAGTCGAGGGCGAAACGTAGGCGGTCTCCTGCGCGCACACCACACTCGCACCGGCGAGGACGGTGGCGACCGCGAAGCAAAGAGCGGGTTGTCGTCGCATCAAAAAAAATGGGCCGCCCGATTGTAGGAGACGCTGCGCGCTGCGAGCAAGCTGGAACTCCGCCTGTTTCCGCTATTGCATCACACCGCCGCAATTCGTTAGAACATGCGGTTCACGCAACCACCACCACATGAAAAATAAACATTCAATCATCGTTGCAGTTTGTATCGCCGCCGTGACCGCGCTCAGCGTTGTCACCGCTTCCGCCGCGGGAAAAACCTCGGCCTCACCGTCGCCCAAAGCGTCGGCCTCAGCGAGCGCGTCGGCGTCCGCGACCGCGGCCGAGACGAAAGCGCCGAGACCAATTCCGTTTCACGGCGTCATCTCTGCGGTCGATCAAACGGCGAAGACGTTCACCATCGCTGGCAAAACCAAATCGCGCGTCTTCAAAGTCGGCGACAAGGCCGAAATCACCAAGGGCGGTTCGCCCGCGACCATGAGCGACATCGCGGAAAACTCAGAGGTCTCTGGATCCTATTGGAAGAATGCTGATGGCTCGCTCGAAGCGAAAACAGTCAAGATCGGACCGGCGGCAAAAGCGAAAGCCTCGGCCTCGCCGGCGGCTTCCGCTTCGGCTTCGCCGAAAAAGCCCTAACGAATCGCCGATCCCAAGATCGACAATCGTAAGATCGACATCGACCACGAGCGTCACGCGCGACGATCGGCTGATCTGATCGCTGCCGTCGCGCTCGTCGTCGTCGTCGTTGTCACTTGGTGCGCGTTTAATTCCAAATGGAGCCGCGTGGACTGGAATGTTCCGTCGGCCTATATCGGGCCGTATCACGCCGGCGATAAATCCGATGTGCTGATGTATTGCGGCTTCATCCGCGCCGGACGCGACGGACACTTCGGTCCGTTTCATTCGAATTTTATCCCGGAGCTAGGCGCGCCTTATTCCGCCAATTGGAACGATTGGCCGAACCTCGAATATCTGCCGCTTTACGCGATCGGCTTACTCGCGCGCGTCGTTGGAATTTTCGCTGCGCTAAATGTCGAGCTGCTCGCGTGTCACATCCTCGCGGGTTTGGCGTTTTACTTTGCCGCGCGTTACCGGCGCGTGAACATCACCTGGTCGTTCACCGCGGCGCTCGCTTTCGCTCTGGCACCGTTCCTCGTCATGCAATCGCCACATCACCCGATGGTCACGTTGTGTTGGCACGTCCCCTTGTTTCTTCTCATCTGGAGCGAGCTCGCTTCCGAACGTGGCGTCGAAGCGCGATCGAAATTTTTCTGGTTCGCCATCGCGATCAGTTTCGTTACCGGCGTCCAGAATCCGTATTTCACCGCCATCTTTTGCCAGCTCGTCGCGCTCACCGCCGTAGCGATGTTTCTGCGCACGCGCGATTGGCGACGTCACCTTATTTCGCCGCTCTGCTTTCTCGCGACCACGGCATTTGCGTTCGTGCTCATGAATCTCGGTCCGTGGATTTACAATTTGCGCCACGGACACAATCCGAGCGGAATCGTCCGCGAATTTCAATGGGTCGAGATTTACGCGCTCAAACCGCTCGAGTTTTTCATCCCGCCGCTCAATCATCGCTGGGAAATATTTCGCTCGATTGCGCAATGGCGGGCCGGCGTCGCCATTCTTCATGATGAAGGCTCGTATCTCGGAATCGTCGGCTTATGCGCATTGTCGATCTTGCTCATTGTCACCGCGCGAATTTTTGTGAAGCGCGACTTTGTCCGCGTCCCGTTCGCGTTTTGGCAACTGCTCTGGATCTTCGCCTTTTTCACCACCGACAGCCTCAACGGCATCGCCGGCGCACTAGGCTTCACATTTCTGCGCGCCGCCTGCCGATTCAGCATCGTCGTTCTCGCGATCGCGCTGCTTTTCGCGGCCGAATGGCTAACGACCGCGATCCGTCGCCGGCATATTGCTTTCGCAATCGCGGCCGCGGTTATCGTGTTGGTAATTGTCGATCAAGTCCCGCTTCCACTGTCGCGAGATGAAAAGACGCTGGTCGCTTCGCAAATCGCAGCCGATCGAAAATTTGTCGCCGACATTGAATCCGCGCTGCCTGACGGTGCGATGGTTTTCCAACTTCCGGTGATGGAGTATCCCGACTCGCCGCTGCGCGACGTTCTCGCCTACGATCACCTGCGGCCTTATTTGTTCACGCAGCATCTGCGCTTTTCGTTTGGGTCGATGAAAGGCCGGCCGCGCGAAGAATGGCAGCACGACGTGGCGAAGTTGTCCCTGCCGGATTCAATCGCTGAAATAAAAGGCCGCGGCTTCAGCGCGCTTTACGTCAATCGCAAAGCTTATCCGAAGAACGCAGCCGACCTCGAAGAATCGCTGCGTGCGTTGGGTTACGATCGCAAGATCGACAATCAACTCGGCGACACCTTTTGCGTGTTGCTTCGTTAGTCTTTCGCCGCTGCTTTCACGGCCACGCGCAAATCCGCCACGAAATTTTTGTATTCACGCGCGCGCGATTCCTCGTCCGGTTGCCGCAACAACGACGAAGGATGGACGGTCGCTAACACTTTGGGCGCGAACTTCGATGAAAGAACTTTGCCGCGCTCGCGCGTAACGCGAAACGTTGGACCGAAGATTGTCTGCGCCGCCGTCGCCCCAAGCGCGACCACCAGCTTCGGCCTAACGAGCCGCAACTCCGCTTCCAACCACGGCCGACACGCCGCGATCTCCCGCGCATTCGGTTTCTTGTGAATGCGCCGCTTACCGCGCGGTTCCCATTTGAAATGCTTCACTGCGTTGGTGACGTAAACCTGTTTGCGATCGATGCCCGCTTCCTCCAGCGCGCGGTCCATGATTTTCCCCGCCGGCCCGACAAACGGCTTGCCCGCGACATCTTCGTAATCGCCCGGCTGCTCGCCCAGCAATATCATCGGCGCCGTCTTCGGGCCTTCGCCGAAGACCGTTTGTGTTCCGTGCTTATATAAATGGCAGGCCGTGCAGTCGCGCGCCGCATCCTGCGTCACCTTCAAGCTCGTCGTGTCGGGCGGCGTCGCCGGCCGCGCAAATTCCTCATCGTCTTTCGTTGCCATCTTCCATTAAAGGAATCGCAAATCTAAGCTCGAACAATCGCAATGATTTTAGAAACACCACGGCTCATTCTGCGCCCGTTCCGCGAAGAAGATGTCGATCTTTTAGCGCCATATTTCGCTAGTCCCGATTTCATGCGCTTCTCGCTCGGTCCCTATTCGCGCGAACAAACCGCGACCTTCATCGAGAAAATCATCGGCTGGGAACGCGCCGGTAAGCCGTCGATGCTCGCCGCATGTTTGCGCGAGACCGGCGCGCTGCTCGGCTACTGCGGTTTCTTCCATCATCCCGAACACGGAATCGAGGACGTCGAGATCGGTTATCGACTCAATCCCGAATACTGGAACCGCGGACTCATCACCGAAGGCGCGCGTAGAGTTCGCGATCACGCATTCGCCGATTGGAAACTTCCGCGCATCATTTCATTGATTCATCCGGAGAACATTCCGTCGCGCCGCGTCGCCGAGAAAAACGGAATGACCGTCGAAAAAGAAATTACGTTTCGAGGTTTTCCGACGCTGGTGTTTGCGATAACGCGGGAGCAATGGCTGGCGCAGGAGCGTGCCGTTTCAGAAACTCGTTAGCCAATGCGCGGTAAGCGAGCGCGCCCGTGCCCGAGCCATCGTATTCGAGAATGGTTTTGCCAAAGCTCGGCGCTTCGCTCAATCGCACCGTGCGCGGAATGACCGTGTCGTAAACGCGCTCGCTAAAATGTTGACGAACTTCGTGCACGACTTGTCCACTCAATTTCGTCCGCGCATCGAACATCGTCATGACGATCCCGGCGATCTCGACCTTGTCGTTCGCGCCGGAGTTCCGCACCTGCTCGACCACGCGCACGATTTTCACCAAGCCTTCGAGCGCAAAATATTCGCACTGGATCGGTGTCAGGATTTCGTCCGCGGCCGCGAGCGCGTTCGTCATCAAAATGCCTAACGAGGGCGGGCAATCGAGCAGAACGAAATCGAAGGTTTCGTCTTCGCGCAAGATCGACAACGTACTCGCGAGCCGCGTCAGATGATCGTCGCGCCGGGCAATTTCGATTTCTGCCCCGGCCAGGTCGAGATCGGCCGGGATCAAAAACAGATTTGACAATCTCGTCGGCAAAATCTTTTCCGTGATCTTCGCGCCGCCGAGCAGCGAATCGTAAAGACTCTCCGCTTCCAGCTCCTGCATCCCGAGCCCGCTCGTCGCGTTGCCCTGCGGATCAAGATCGATAATGAGAATGCGCTGGTTCTTTTCCGCGAGTGCGGCGCCGAGATTCACCGCCGTCGTCGTCTTACCGACGCCGCCTTTCTGGTTTGCGATCGCGACGATCTTCATCTTTTCCTCGGCACAATCTGGGTCCGAAGCTCGAACGTGCGCCGTCCGTCCGGTTCCTGCCAAAGAAGTTCGTTAGGCGCGGGCAACATCTCCGTTATTTCCAACTCGCCGGCCTTCTTCAGCCAGCGATAAAAAATTTCGAGAAACAGATAACTTTCAAGATCGACATAGATCGGTTTGGTGTCTTTGTCGCGGCCTTCGGCGCCGCTGCGACGCAGCGCCAGCTCGGTCGGGCGAATGTAAATGTGGCGCGGTAGATCGCGCTGCGCGCGCAACGTTTCGATCGCGGTGAGCAAATCGCGCGAGGTGCCGTTGAAATTACCGCGCGGAAATTCTTCGAGCGTGACCGTCCAGGTGCGGCGCTGTACGACGACGTTGCCGCAGAGTAATCGCGGAGTGTGCGGCGCGATGGCAAATTGAAATGGGTGAAAGCCTAATGGAATCACCCACGCGCGCGCGAACGAGCCGAGGTGTTGTTGATTGTCGATCTTGCGCAGGCACACGTCGCCGCTGGCGGAGTCGATATAAACTTCGCAGTCGTTCGTTGGAATGCGCAACCAGTTTGGATTCGCACGTTGTGCGGCGACGAAATGAGTCAACTGCGGCATGGCGTCGAATACGCGTACGCTTGTGTGCGCGGTAAAATCAGCCGCGAAAAATCCGAAATGGAAATTCGGTTTGCCGAATGCGGTCGATGCGAGCGCATCATTCAGCGTCGGCTTGTCGGGGCACGCCCAATACATGCAGTGATGCAGCAGCGCGACCGGCGGATGCAATTCGGCGAGAATCCAGCGGTAATTCCCGCGCGCGACAGCATCCGGATTCGCGGCGGCGAGTTGGAGATCGGCAGAAGGGTAGGTGTATTCGTCGAACTTCGGATAAGTGAAATTGTTTCGGACAACGTGACAATCGTCAGTCGTTAGGCTGTATTCCGTAAGATCGACATGGGGTTGCAGCCGCTGACGAAACGCCGCTTTGACTTCTTGAAACGCCATGACCGCAGGCGCGACCAGCCCCGGGCCGGTTAACGACAACTTCGCCGCTTCACATGCGCGCATGAAATCGGGCAAACGCATCGTGCCGCTTTTCGCGCCGGCCTTCTCCATGATGTGGCGGAGAGTTTCGGCCACACGCGAAGCGACGAACGCATAAGTGTCGCGCCAGAGATCGATCCACGGTTCGGCTTGCGTCGCGACTTCGTCGAGCAGCGGCGCGCTGATCTCGAAATTGCATTCGCGGAAACATTCTTCGCCGATCGGGTTGGTCGCGGCATAGAGGGAACGGTCGCCGCTAAGTTTCTCCGCGCCTAACGAGCGCAGCTTTTCGCTCGCGTCGTCCAGAATCGATTGTCGATCTTGCGTGTCGAGGGCGGCGGCGAACTTCGCCGGCAACTCCGCGAGCGGTTGTAAGATCGACATCCACTCGGGTGAATGTTCCAAATCGTGCAGCAGAATTTCAAAGGTGTGCGGCTCGAGCGCGGGGACTTGCAAGTTCGCAGCCGCGGCGATGGCGTGCGCAACCCAGCGCTCGAAGTACGTATCGCGTTTCGCAATTCCCGGCTGCGGATTCAACGACACGCCCGAAATGCGATTGTCGATCTTGCCCCAGCCGCTCGGGCCGAATTCGCTGAAGGTGTCGTTTTTGGTGCAGACGCGCTGCAAATATAAAAGGAGGTGACGTTCGCGTTCGCCGAGCTTGGCGTTACGCGGCGGGAGCGGACCGGTGGATGCGCTGAGCAAATGCGCGAGCAAATCGCGCACGCCGCCGCTGCTGAACATCATGACGCGGGGAAGAAGTCTCGCGGATGTTTCGAGAAGTTTTTTGCGTGCGGCATCGAGTTCGCGTTTCAATGCAAGATCGACATCTACGGAATTTTCACGCGCGAGTTCGAGCGATTCGGGCGTGGCGAGTTGTTCGACGAGATCGAACGGGACACCGGCCAGGCGAATTAAAAAAACCGGCGCGACTTCGTAGGCAGACGACACGCGTTGAGGAAAACGAAACGCGCGCGGAGTGACAAGCTAGGAATGACGGATGGCGAAATGCCGTTCGCGTCAGGTGTTTTGCAGGGGAAGACGAATGACGAACGTAGTGCCGAGGTCCGGTGTGCTGTCGACTTTGATCGAGCCGTGATGGTCTTCGACGACTTTCTTGGTGATGTAGAGGCCGAGACCGGTGCCACTCTTCGTTTGCTTGGTCGTGAAATAGGGCTCGAAGATTTTTTGCATTTCGGCGGGCGTAATGCCGGCGCCGTTGTCTTCCACCACAAGATCGACATAGAAATCTTTGCGCGTACATTTGACGATGACGGTGCCGTGATTGTCGGCGCAAGCTTGCACGGCGTTGACGATTACGTTCTGG
>JBEEGX010000206.1:0-4442 GCA_041167105.1 Verrucomicrobiota bacterium | reverse complement strand
CGTTAGGCCGCCGCTACCGCTGATCCCGCCCGCCAACGTCGCATTCGTGCCGCTCGCCGCATTCACCGTCAGGCCAAAACCACCATTGTCGATTGTCGATCCAAGATTGAGCGCACCTGCGCCGCTGGAGACCGTCCAGGTTTGCGCGCCGGCGAGGACAATCGCGTTGTTGATCGTTTGCCCGTTCGCGCTGTTTTGGGTGATCCCGCCCACGCCCAGCGTCAGCGTCGCGCCGCTCAATGTGAACGCGCCCGCACCGGCATCGAACGTCAGCGAATTCATGCTGTAGGCGCTTTGCGCGAACGGCATCAGACGGACCGTCCCCGCGAAATGAAAATCATTCGCCAAACTCGCGGTCGGCGGGGCTACATCGCCAACCCAGTTTTGACCCGTGCTCCAGTTGTCATCGAAGCTACCGCCGTCCCACGTAAATACCGCGCCTCCAGCGCTAAAGGAAACGAAGGCAAAGACGGCGGCAATGCCTGTTTGCCAGAAAGATATAGCTGTGCTGCGACGGCGACTTTTCGACACGCCACTCTAAAAGCAAATGCGGTTCCTGTTAGGCGTGGTCGCGCAAGATTTTCAAACTAATCCGCAAGATGTCGATCTTGCGATTGCCTGCCGCGCCGTCGCCGAGCGAAGGCGGGTCGATCTCACACCATTCCCTGGTCCATCATCGCGTTCGCGACCTTGAGGAAGCCGGCGATGTTGGCGCCGTTCACGTAATTGCCCGGCGTGCCGAATCTCTCCGCCGTCCGCGCGCACACGTCGTGGATTTTTTTCATGATGTTGTAGAGGCGATTGTCGACTTCTTCGCGCGTCCACGAAATGCGCATCGAGTTTTGCGCCATCTCCAAACCAGATGTGGCCACGCCGCCGGCGTTCGCCGCTTTGCCCGGCCCGAAGAGAATCTTAGCGTCCACGAATTGGTGGATCGCGTCGATCGTGCTCGGCATGTTCGCGCCTTCGCTCACCACGTAAACGCCGTTACGCAAAAGATTCGCCGCGTCCTTGGCGTTGATCTCGTTCTGCGTCGCGCTCGGAAACGCGCACTGCGCCGGATGATTCCAGAGCGGATTGTGGTCGAGCTTATTGTCGATCTTAGTGAAGACCGCGCCTTTGAACTTGTCGGCGTATTCGGAAATGCGGCCGCGTCGCACGTTCTTTAGATCGAGAACGAACGCTAGCTTGTCGGTGTCGATTCCTTGCTCGTCATAGATGTAACCGGTCGAATCGGACAACGTCACCGGTTTTGCGCCGAGCGTAATCAACTTTTCGACCGTGTACTGCGCGACATTGCCGCTGCCGGAAACGAGCGCGACTTTGCCTTTCAAATCTTCTTTGCGCGTCTTCAACATTTCCTCCGCGAAATAAACCGCGCCGTACCCGGTCGCTTCCGGCCGAATAACCGAACCGCCCCACGTCAGACCTTTGCCCGTCATCACGCCGGTGAATTCGTTCTTCAGCTTTTTGTACATGCCGAACAAGTAACCGATCTCGCGCGCGCCGACGCCGATGTCGCCCGCCGGCACATCCGTTTCCGGGCCGACGTGGCGAAACAATTCGCACATGAACGCCTGACAAAATCGCATGACTTCCTGATCGCTCCGGCCGTGCGGATCGAAATCGGAACCGCCTTTGCCGCCGCCCATCGGCAATGTCGTTAGGGCATTTTTGAAGACTTGCTCGAAGGCGAGGAATTTTAGGATGCCGAGATTGACGCTCGGATGAAAACGCAGGCCGCCTTTGTAAGGACCGATGGCGCTGTTCATCTGAATGCGGAAGCCGCGATTCACATGCACCTCGCCGCGGTCGTCCTGCCACGGCACGCGAAACATGATGACGCGCTCCGGTTCGATGATGCGCTCGAGGATTTTATTTTGGCGAAACTCCGGATGTTGATCGAGCACGAGCGCGAGGGATTCGCCGACTTCCTGGACGGCTTGGTGAAATTCCGGCTCGGACGGATTCTTCGCCTTCACGTCGGCCATCAAATTCGAAACGTACTTGTCCATCGCGAGTGAGCGAAACTAAAGCACCGTGACCGGTAGTTGTCGATCTTAGCGCGGATCGATGATTGTCTGCGCGCAAGATCGACAACGAACATTTGTGCGACATCGTTAGTGCATGCCGCGATCACGCGCTCCCATTCCAGTGCGCTCTGGACGCACCGAGTTTTTGAAAATCAACGCCGCGCGGCAGGATTGGCGCGACGGTTACCACTGGGTCTTGTCGCTGACGTGGCCGCAGTTCGCGCTCTTTCTCGCCAGCAGTTACGTCGCGCTCAATCTTTTCTTCGCCACGTTCTACGCCATCGGCGACGGCATCGCCGATCTAACACCGCACTCATTTCCGCAGGCGTTTTTCTTTAGTGTCGAGACATTGGCGACGGTCGGCTACGGCCACAATTATCCCGCCACGCTTTACGGCCACGTCATTGTCACGCTCGAAATTTTTATCGGCATGATCTGGCTCGCCGTCATCACCGGTCTCATTTTCGTTCGGTTCTCGCGGCCGACCGCGCGCATTCTCTTCAGCAAAAATATTCTGATCGGTAATCACGACGGTCGACCCTCGGTCATGTTCCGCGTCGCGAATTTGCGGCATACCAGCATGGTCGACGCGAAGTTTCGTCTCTCGTTCTCACGCGATGAGAAGGTGAAAGAGGGCGAAGAAATCCGGCGTTTTTATTCGCTCAAGGTTTATCCCGAACACATGCCGCGTTTTCCCGCTGCGCTAACGATCCGGCACACGATTGACGAACAAAGTCCATTGCATGGACAGACCGCGGAGAGTCTGGCGAACTCCGATGCGTTCCTAATCGCGTCCGTGACTTCGATTGAAACCGTCATGGCCGCGGCCATTCAAAGCCAGGAAGATTATTCCTACGACGAGATCCGCTGGGGCGAACGTTTCGTCGATATCTACGAAGAACTCGAAGACGGCAGACTCCAGGTCGACTACGGCCGCATCCACCACACCGAGCCGGTGCCCGCCACGCCAATGTGAATTAGGAAAGCAGGAACACAGGAAAGTTTCTGGATTCGTGAGCGCCAGATCAAATCGGTTTCCTGTTTTCGCTGGCTACGCAATCACAAGATGCTCGCAACGCGCGTAACACTTTGAATCGCGCCGATCGAATCTAGACCGTTCAATGTAATGATAACTCTGCGGAGGATGGAAGTGTGTGTTGCGGCGTCGAAGACACGACAAGCAAGTCGCGGCCACCCATTTCCAAGCGCGTTTAATAACGAGAGCATGGCCTAACAACTTTCCGGCGAAATACGCTAGGAATCGCGTTCGCGAAATTCCACTCTTTGCTCCGAAACGCTTCCACAACACAGTTGGTTGCGCCGAAACAACACGCGCAATTTCAAATCCGCCCTGAATTGCCTTCGTCGGTGATGAAACGTACACCAGCGCAATATCTCCCTTCCGTACGTTCGGCCTGACGCGACGCAATTCCACGGTCTTGCTTCCCGAGAAGATTTGTTGTGCGAACTCAGGGCGGATTGAAATCAACAACGATCTTCGAGGTTTCATTTGGATGCTCCCAGTCCCAGGTTGTAAACCGTTCCGAATATTTCCTCAGAGATCCGACGCGGATTTTGCGGTTGTGGAATTTCCATCTGTTTCATCGTCGAGCGATCTATTGGTCGCACAAACCGTTCCGTACGCGAGAATCGGAACGCTAAAACTTTACCGGTAATCTTCCCGCCGGCTGTGGCGAGTACGTCCTTCCAAGAATAGACGCCGAGGCGTCGCAAGGCTGCATACACTTCCTTCGGCGTGCCTACAATTATTTGATCGAGATGAGAACACGCTTTGATCGCCATGGCCCCGGTGCCGCTCACGTACCAAAGAATCCTAGCTGGCGCGCTTAAATGGCGGTTCGCCGCAGAGCAATAATATGCTCCTTCGATACCTAGGTGCAGTCGCTCGTTTAGGTCCATCAGGAGTTGGCCTCCAATCGGAATATCAAAAAAATGAGCTGCCCAGCTCGCCTTGATGCTGACCACGAAACAAGCAATTCCTGAAGGTATAATCTTCACAGGGCTGAGCACGCGTTCGATCTGGGAAACATCTCGGTTCTCACCATCGTGCAAAGCAAGGCTGCTCCGAAGCTGTTCCGGTAAAGACGAGTGCGCTATTATTGCGGATAGTTGAGCACGCTCAACGACACCCGAGATCGAAAGCTTCCACCAGTTTGCATCGCTTGGAATAAAGCCCGTGTCTTGTAACGCTGAAGTTGCGGTAGCGTTAAGGTGCTTCTCCGTCACGTGGATTGTGCGACACCGCGCGGCTGAAGAGTGCTGACAGAGATCGTAAAGGAAATGGCGGAGAAGCGTAGGAACTAGCGGATGATCAATGAAGCGAAGAATAGCAAGTATTACATCGGCAGCGCTGTTTGAGACGACGAAATATATGACGGCTATGCCGTT
>JBEEGX010000205.1:0-5335 GCA_041167105.1 Verrucomicrobiota bacterium | reverse complement strand
ACATTGCTGTAGTAACAAAAACCCATCGCGCGATCGCGGGTGGCGTGATGTCCCGGCGGACGATTGAGCACAAACGCGCGTTCGCCCTTCATCGCCGAGCGCGCGGCTTCGATCGCCGCGCCGGCCGATTGCCGCGCGTAGATGTCGATCTTCGGGTAAGCCGGCGTATCGAGATCGAAAGCGCCGCACGGATTTGCGACAAGATCGACATGCTCACGCGAATGCGCGCGCAACAACTCCTCATCCGTCGCCGCGCGCGGTTCTCTCCACTCCCAATCACGATGTCGATCTTGCAAGAGCGGCACCGTCCGCGCGATCCGCGCCGGCCGCTCCGGATGACCCGGCGCGGAATAATCCACGCAACGTGGATCATGAAAGACGATCATTTCGCTTTGGCGATGAATCGCGCTGTTTGCGCTGGAATCGTTCCCTGCAATCTTCCGTCCGCGATGTTGAAGCCGTCGTTGTAATCGCCGTCGCCCATCTCCGGCGAAACTTCGATGTCGATCTTCGCTTCCGTTTTGCCGCGATTGAAGATGACCGCGACGCGATCGTCGAGATACGCCCTAACGAACGCGTAAACGTCGTGGTCGCATTGCACCGTCCGCCGGCTGCCGCCGCGCAATGCCGGATGAGCTTTGCGAATCGCGCCCAGCTTTTTGAAATTCTCGAGCACGCGCTGCTCGTTAGGCGAAAGCTGATCGCCGAAACGCATGTCGCGGCGATTGTCCGGATCGCCCGCGCCGGTCATGCCGAATTCGTCGCCGTAATAAATCATCGGCACGCCGTCGATCGACATGAGGAACGCCTGCGCCAGCTCGAGCTTTTTGTAATTGTCCGCGTCGTCGATCTTCGGCGGTTTCTCCCAGCCGACCTCTTCCTCCTTGTCGATCTTCGGGTCGGGCAGGTCGCCATCGGCGTAAGCCATGAAGCGGCCCTTGTCGTGATTGCCGATGAGCGGCGACATCAAAGTTTCCTTGCCGTAAGTTTTTTCCGAAGACGTGAGCGCATCATCGAGCGCTTTGAAATCGCCTTTCGTTAGGGCAAACGTGTCCTTGATCTGATCGTAGAGCGGGAAATCAAATTGTCCGTCAAGCATGTTCGGCCCGACGAATTGATCGATTCCTTGTCGATCTTTGAACGTTTCGCCGACGAGATAGAACGGCTGCTTCGCTTTTTCGCGCAATGCCGCGCGGAATTTCCACCAGAAGCTCGGCAGGATATGTTTCACCGCGTCGAGGCGAAAGCCGTCAAGCTTGTAGGTGTTGAGCCACCAAATGGAATTGTCGATCAAAGCGTGCACCGGCGCGTCTTTCGCAAAATCGAACGACGGCAAATACGGCTCGAACCAGGTCGTGAATTGCTGCTCGTCCCAAAGTCGCAGATTTTTTTTCCCATCAGGCAAATCAAGCGAGCCGAACCAGTCGCGATGTTCTTTCCACCATGGATGCTCCTCGTGCACGTGATGCAGCACGAGGTCGGCGATGACTTTCATGCCGTGTTTGTGCGCGTCGTCCACCAGCGCGTGTAAATCTTTGTCCGTCCCGATATGCGGATCGATGTCCGTGGACGAGACCGGCCAGTAACCGTGATAGCCGGTGTACCAACGATGCGGCTCAGGATATTCGCGATACGCTTTCGCCGGATTGCGATTCAACGGCGCGACCCAAACCGTGTTCACGCCTAACGATTCGAAATAGCCATTGTCGATCTTCTCGCGCACGCCGCGCAGATCGCCGCCATGAAAATTCGCGGGCGGCAAAACATTCGCGTCGTCCACGGGCTTGTCGTTCGATTTGTCGCCATCCGAAAAACGGTCGGTGAAGGCGTAATACATCACCGCGTCCTGCCAATGAAAGTTGGAGGGACGGGCTCTGTCCCGTGCGAAATTTGGGAACGACACGGAGGTCGTCCCTCCAATTGCGACGCGCATAACATTTGTGGGATTTCCATTATTTGCGGCCGCGATCACGCGCACAAACCCGACGCGTTTCTCCGGCACTTCGATGTCGATCTTGCCATTGTCGATCTTTGCCGAAATGGAATTCGAAGCCATCTCGGATTCAAGAACCGCGGACACGCGAACAATCGATATCGTTGAGGCCGCGCGAATCGATAACTCGTTTCCTCCAAGCTCATCTGCGTAGATCGTCGGCCCTTCGGTTTTATTTTCCGCCGCAACCGTGACTACGGAATTCTTGTCGCCCATTCCGTTATCTTCGGTTTCAGAATTCGCCGGATCGCGCACCCATTTGCCGTCGACGACGAATTTGTAACTGCAGCGCCCAGGCGCGAGCGCAAGATCGACAACGTACTCGCCCGCTTCGTTAGGCCCGGTCATCGGCGTTTTGTCCGCGCTCCAGCCATTGAACGAACCGGCGAGAAAAACTTTTGTCCGTCTATCCGTCGGTTTGAAAACGAAATGGTGCGCCGACGAACCGGCTTCTGTTGCAATAGTCAAAATCGAAGCGGCTGTACGGTCCCGCAGGGCGACATCGAACAACCCGCGCCCATGCACTCGCGCGCGCAATTGCAGACTCGCCGCGTCGAACGCAAGATCGACATCGTCCTTGGTCGTGAATTGTAAATCCGGCTTGCCGGCCGGCTGATAAAAGCGGTGCATGTCGAGCACGAGTTCTTTGTCCGGCGCGACGTATTGCACTGGGATCGGGCCGAGAAATGCCTCCGCGCCAGGCGCCGACACGATCGCGAGCAGCAAAAAAGAAATCGAGCAGAGCGTTTTCACTGAGAGCGATTTGGTTATATCATCCGCGCCATTGTGGTGACGAGGAATGCTTAACGGGAAAAAAATTGTCGTGGTCATGCCGGCGTATAACGCCGCGAAAACTTTGCGCCGGACGTATGACGAGGTGATGGAGCAGGGGATTGTCGATCTTGTCATTATCGTCGACGACGCCAGCCATGACGAGACAGCCACGATCGCGCGCACGCTCCCGAATGTGCAGGTCGATGTGCATCCGGAAAATCGCGGCTACGGCGCGAACCAAAAAACGTGCTACCGGCTCGCGCTCGCCGCCGGCGCCGACATCGTCGTGATGATTCATCCCGATTATCAATACACGCCGCAGCTTTTGCCGGCGATGGCGTCGCTGGTCGCGACCGGATTGTATCCGTGCGTGCTCGGGTCGCGCATTCTGGGTGGCGGCGCGTTGCGCGGCGGGATGCCGCTTTGGAAATACGTTGCGAATCGGACGCTTACTTTGATCGAAAACGTGTTGTTAGGCGCGAAGCTCTCGGAATATCACACCGGCTACCGCGCCTTCGCGCGATCATTGCTGGAACGGCTTCCGCTCGAAAACAATTCCAACGATTTCGTCTTCGATAATCAACTGCTCGCCCAAGTGCATTGGTTCGGCTGCGCCATTGGCGAGCTCACTTGCCCGGCAAAATATATGCCCGAAGCGTCGTCGATTAATTTTCGCCGCAGCGTTCGTTACGGTCTTGGCTGCGTCGCGACGGCGCTCGCATTTCGTTTTGCGAAAATCGCCGGTGGCGGCCGGTTGTTCCCCGCTTGAAGGGCAAGATCGACAAGTACATTTGGTGGACGATTTTCGTCGTCGTCGCGGTCACTGTCATCGCCATTCGCGTGCGTTTGTTAGGTATTCCGCTCGAGCGCGACGAAGGCGAGTACGCCTATTCCGGGCAACTCATGCGGCAAGGCATTCCGCCGTACCAGCTCGCCTACAACATGAAATTTCCCGGCACCTACGCGGCCTACGCGTTGATCATGTCGATCTTCGGCCAAAGCGCGATCGGCATTCATCTCGGTCTGCTCTTAATCAACGCCGCGACTGTAGCGCTGATTTTTTTCCTCGGCCGGCGTTTGTTAGGCCAAATCGGTGGCATCGCCGCGGCAGCGACATACGCAATCACGTCGGTGAGCCCGACTGTGCTCGGATTCGCGGGACATGCCACGCATTTCGTTGTCTTCTTCGCCATCGCCGGCGCGCTCCTTTTACTGATCGGGCAAGATCGACAATCGTGTTGGCGGCTCTTCGCCAGCGGAATCTTGTTCGGCGCCGCCGTCCTCATGAAACAACCGGGCGTATTTTTCCCGCTCTTTGCGGTCGGCTATTTAATTTTTTCGCGCGCGAAAACAAAACAGGTCGCGACATTTCTCGGCGGCGCTGTGCTGCCATTCGTTCTGACCTGCGCAATTCTCTGGCGCGCCGGTGTCTTCGAAAAATTCTGGTTCTGGTCCATCACCTACGCACGCCAATACGGAACGCGTATCTCGTTTCCACTTCCGCCGGCGATTGTGGGGGACGCACTTCCGAGCATCACCGGATCGAACGTGGGATTTTGGATGCTCGCGCTCGTTGGTCTCGCGGTCTGCGCGTGGCGCATTCGCTCCGGTCGACGTGAACTTTTTCTCTGCGGCTTTTTTGTTTTCTCCGCACTCGCGGTCTGCGCCGGTTTGTACTTTCGACCGCACTACTTCATTCTCGCGTTACCGGCAGTGGCGTTGCTCATTGGAGATCGCGCGGCGGCGGTGACAAAAATTGTGTCGCGAATTGTGATAATGGCGGCGTTCGTCTTCGCGACCGCGCTCGCGCTTTTCGCGGAACGCGATTTCTTCTTTTCCCTGAACATGAATGACGCGTCGCGCCTAACAAGCGGCGTGAATCCCTTTCCAGAGTCAATGCGGGTCGGCGATTTCTTGCGCGAGCACACCACGCCGGACGACACGATCGCGGTGCTAGGCTCCGAGCCGCAGATTTATTTTTACGCGCAACGTCATTCCGCCACCGGCTACATTTATACCTATGGCCTGATGGAGCCTCAGCCGTTCGCCGCGCAAATGCAGAAGGAAATGATGCGCGAAATCGAAACGGCGCGGCCGAAGTATGTCGTTTTTGTCGCGGTCGACACATCGTGGCTGATGACGCCGCAATCGGACCGGACCATTCTTAAATGGTTTGAGAATTACTCGGCGGCTGAGCTGAAACCGGCTGGATTGGTCAATATCGTATCCGAAAATCACACCGATTATTACCTGCCGTATACGGGCGAAACCGTGACGCCGTCACCGATGCGCATCACGATCTTCGAGCGCAAACCATAGCGAATGCGATTGTCGATCTTGCCGCGCACGCTGGTTGTCTGCTTCGGTTTGACCGCGCTGGTGTGGATCGTTTTCGGACAAACACTCGGCCACGATTTCGTAAATTTCGACGACGATCGCTACGTCTACGCCTGCCCGGAAGTGAATCGCGGCCTAACGAGCGCCGGACTCGCGTGGGTCTGGACGCATGCGCACTCGAATCTGTGGCATCCGCTCACGACCATCAGTCACATGCTCGATTGCCAACTG
>JBEEGX010000204.1:0-7552 GCA_041167105.1 Verrucomicrobiota bacterium | reverse complement strand
ACTCGCCTTCTTCGATTTTGAATGAAACGGTGTCGGCCGCGCGTGTCTCTTCGTGTTTTCGCCTAACGAGACCTTTGATCGCGCCGGCGAGGCCGCGCTCTTTTTTGTAAGTGCGGTAGACCTTGGTCAGGTCGCGCGCCTCAATCGCCGCCATAAGATCGACAATCGATCACGCGATGGATTGAGCGGGGGTTTTCTTGCGCAGCAGCGGCAAAACTTTTTCGACGAGCGCATCGGCCGTGATGCCGTGTTTCTTGCGCAAAACTGGAACGTTGCCGTGCTCGATGAATTCGTCCGGCCAGCCGATGCGCACGACCGGCGTGTGAATGCCGACGGAATACAAGTGCTCCATCACCGCGCAACCGAAGCCGTTGTGCAGCACGTGATCCTCGATCGTCGCGAGGACTTCAACGCTGCGCGCGAAAAACTCGAGCGTCCCGGTGTCCATCGGTTTGATCCAACGTGGATTGATCAGCGCGACGGAAATTCCTTTCTCCTCCAGTTTCTTGGCCGCTTCTTCCGCGATCTCGAACATGTTGCCGAGTCCGAAGATTGCGACCTCGCGTCCATGTTTCACGACTTCCGCCTTTCCGATCTCGAGCAACTTCGGCTCCGCTTTCGGTTTCGCGCCGGTGCCGGGGCCGCGCGGATAACGCACCGCGATCGGTCCCGCATTGTAATTCGCCATCGTCCAAAGCATGTCGGCAAATTCGTCTTCATCTTTCGGTTGCATGTGCACCCAGTTCGGGATGTGGCGCAAATAACCGATGTCGAACAAGCCATGATGCGTCGGCCCGTCGTCGCCGCTCAATCCCGCGCGGTCCATGCACAATCGCACATTCAATCTTTGGATCGCCATGTCATGAATCGCCATGTCGTAGGCGCGTTGGAAGAAAGTCGAGTAAATCGTGAGGAACGGCGTCAGTCCCTGGGTCGCGAGTCCGCACGCGAAAAGCGCCGCGTGTTCCTCCGCGATGCCGGTATCGTAATACCGATCGGGGTGCGTCTTTTCGAAATATCCGAGACCGGTCCCGCTCGGCATCGCCGCAGTGATCGCGACAACTTTCCGATTTGAATCGGCGAACTTCGATAGCGTTTTGCCCAGCACTTCCGAATACGTCGGCACGGGCGCGGGCGGCGTCTCGCCCGTTTCCGTTTTGAATTTGCCGAGCCCGTGAAATTTGTCCGGCTGCTTGATCGCCGGTTCGTAGCCTTTGCCCTTTTTCGTCAGGATATGCAGCAAGACCGGTTCGTCCTGCTTCTTTAAAAATTCGAACGTGCGGATGAGCAGGGGAATGTCGTGGCCGTCGATCGGCCCGTAATAACGCAAACCGAATTCCTCGAACATCACGCTCGGCAACATCAACCCTTTCACTCCCTCTTCGACTTTATGCGCGAATTGCACCGCCGTTTTTCCCGCCACCGCTTCGACAAATTTTCTCGCCTTGTCATGCAAATGCGAAAACGCCGGGCTCGTCGCGATGGCGTTAAAGTAATGCGCAATCGCGCCCACGTTTTTCGCGATCGACCATTCGTTGTCATTTAAGACCACGATGAAGCGCTTCGTTTGCGAAACGTTATTAAGCGCTTCGTAACTGATCCCGCACGTGAAGGCGGCATCTCCCGCGACCGCGATCACGTTCTCATCACCGCCGCGCACATCGCGACCGACCGCCATGCCGAGCGCGGCCGAAAGCGCCGTGCCGGCGTGACCCGCGCCGTAACAATCATGTTCGCTTTCCGTGCGCAGCAAAAATCCGTTGAGGCCTTCGTATTGCCGCATGGTGTGAATGCGATCGAGGCGGCCGGTCAACATTTTGTGCACGTAACCTTGATGGCTGACATCGAAGACGAACCGGTCCTTCGGCGTATTGAAGACGCGATGCAGCGCGATCGTTAACTCGACCACGCCGAGATTCGGGCCGAGATGGCCGCCGGTTTGCGACAAAACTTCGATGAGCTTTTCGCGGATCTCCTGCGCGAGCTGCGGCAGATCTTGTTCGCGCAGCGCCTTCACGTCCGCCGGCGAACGAATGCCGTCGAGCACACGTTTCGCCGCGTTCGGTGTTTCAGAAGAGGCTGACTTCGTCGCTTCCATTTTCCTTGTCGCTTTCGGGTTTCGGTTCATCCGCCGGCGCCTCGAACGGCTTCACCACCGGCTGCCCCGCACTGTTCCTCGCGATGATGTCGATCTTTTGTTCGGCCGTCGCAAGTCGTTCCTGACAAATTTTCACCAGCTTCATCCCTTCTTCGTAACGCACGATCACGTCTTCGAGCGCGAGTTTTCCCGATTCCATCTGCTCGACGATCTTCTCGAGCCGCTCCATCGCCGTCTCGAAATTGACGTTGCCGACAGTGGCTTTGCTCTTGGTGGACATGGCGCAACGAACAGTAAGCACACCGTTCTGCTTGGACAACACCTGGCGCGTGCAGCCCGGTGGCACATGCGCTGCTCCGTAAGATCGACAATCACCCAGCCACCACTATGAGCACCCTCAAAAAGATCCTCCTCGTCGACAAGGAACCCGGCGTCACCCGTCTCGTTAGGCGCGCACTCGAAAAAACTGGCAAGTATTGGATCAAGGAAGAACACGACAGCCAGTTCGCCCTGCATTCCGCGAAATGGTTCCAGCCCGATCTCATCCTCGTCGACACCGTGACCGAAGCCGCCGATCGCGAAAACCTGAAGAAGGAAGTCCAGCGCGACGCCACTTTGCAAGATACGCCCTTCGTCTGCCTCGACAGCCTCAAACCCGAAAGCGAAATGATTTCCGGCGGAATTCTAAGTGGCTACAGCTTCTTCGCCGCGCCTGTGAAAGTGGAGCAAGTGCTGACCGGCGTTGAGCAGTTGCTGTTTGGCAAAGATTAACCAACCGCGGATTACGCGGATCGAAATGGATTGGGTAGCGCACGCGTCTCGCGTGCTGGTTTGGGCGTCTCGCCGAAACGAACTTTATCCGATTTGCGCTCGATACCCCGTTGCGTCTTTCAGATTCTTGAGCTCATCCGCATTGTCGATCTTGAGCACATAAATCCAGCCTTTGCCGAATGGATCGGTGTTGATGAGCGCGGGATTGGATGAGAGTTCCTGGTTTGCATCGACGACCGTGCCTTTGACCGGCGCGTAAATGTCGCTCGCGGCTTTGACTGATTCGACAACCGCGATCGCTTCCTTTGCGTTCACTTGTCGATCTTTCTTCGGCAGCTCCACAAACACGACATCCGTCAGCTCGGCTTGGGCGTGATCGGTGATGCCGACGCGAATGTTGGCGCCTTCGCGTTTAATCCATTCGTGCGATTCGGTGTAGAGCAGATCGTCTGGAACATTCATGATTGTTTTTTGTAGAGCGGTTTCTTTTCGATCACAGCCGGGAACTTTTGCCCGCGAATCTCGATGTCGATCTTCGTGCCGATTTTCGCATGCGGCGCGTCGATGTAAGCCATTCCAATTCCGTAATTCAAGCTCGGCGACGATGTCCCGCTCGTCACTTCGCCGACGCGATTGTCGCCAACGAACACGCCGTAATGCGGACGCGGCGGCGGTCCTTTCGCTTCCATCTTAAACGCCGCCAACTTTTGCGGCGTTCCATTCTCTTTCGCCTTCAACAACACATCGCGGCCGTTGAACTGCGTTTTCGCAAGATCGACAAAGAATCCCAGCCCGGCTTCGATCGGATTCCGTTCGGGCGAAAGATCGGAGCCGTTGAGCGGATAACACATCTCCAATCGCAACGTGTCGCGCGCGCCGAGTCCGCAGGGTTTGATGCCGCGCTTTTGTCCGATCTCCAGAACCGTATTCCAAAATTTCGCGGCGTCATTCGCGCCGAAAAAAACTTCGATGCCGTCTTCTCCAGTGTATCCAGTGCGCGCGATCGACACCGGCATTCCATCCAGTTCAACATCGACAATGTGATTGCGCGCCGGAAGATCGACAATGAGCTCGGTCACGCGCGGACCTTGAATCGCGACTCCACCAAAGTAAGCGCTGCGATCCCCGAGCAGAACCTCATCCGGACGATGTCGATCTAACCAATCGTAATCTTCTTCCGCGCGCGCGGCATTGACCACGAGAAGAAATTTCTGTTCGGCGATTCGATACGCGATCAAGTCGTCAATAATTCCGCCGCGCTCATTCAGCAGAAAAGTGTATTGGCCCTGACCGACCGCGAGCTTGTCGATGTTGTTCGTCAGCATCGTATTTAACCACGCGCCGCCGCCTTTGCCGCTGACGACGAATTGCCCCATGTGCGAAATATCGAACATCCCGACATTCGTCCGCACCGCGCGATGCTCATCGACGATCGAGGTGTATTGCACCGGCATGAGCCAGCCGCCGAAGGGAATGATTTTCGCGCCGAGCTTCACATGCTCGTCATAGAGCGGCGTCTTCTTTTCCTCGCTCACGCCGAACGCTAATCGTCAGTTTGGTTGAAGCAACGCGCCATTTCTCTACCATGCGCGGATCATGCGTTGGATCGACAAACTCGAACGCCGTCTCGGTTTTCTCGCGATTCCCGGTTTGCCGAAGGCGCTGGTCGGCTTCACTGCGCTCGTGTTCGTGCTCGCGTACGTCACACCCGATTTCATCGCAGCGCTCGATCTCGACCCTGCACGCATCCGCCGCGGCGAAGTCTGGCGATTGATCACTTACATTTTCATTCCGCCAACGCCGAGTCCGTTTTGGATTTTCTTCGCGCTTTGGTTCCTATGGTGGATCGGCCAGGGCCTCGAGCGCGCCATGGGTCCTTTCCAGCTCACGCTCTATTTCTTCGTCGGCATGATCGGCACCACCGCGGCCGCGTTTTTCTTCGGCAGCCGTTTCGCGAACACCATGCTGATGGCATCGCTCTTCTACGCCTTCGCGCGATTTTATCCCGACGAAGTGATCTACGTGCTCTTCATTCTGCCGCTAAAAATCAAATGGATCGCGTGGATCTCGGCCGCGTTTTTGTTTGCCGGATTTTTTCTTGGCTCGATGGGGTATCGCGCTGCTGTCATCGCCGCGTTCGCGAATTATCTCATCTTCTTCGGGCCCGAAATCTGGCAACAAGCGCGGCATCGCCGAGACGTTTCGTCGAGAAAACGTCGATACGAAAGCAGCGCGCGGAGCGAGGACGAACCGCTGCATCATTGCAAAATCTGCGGCGCGAGTGAGCTGACGAATCCCGATCTCGAATTCCGTGTCGCAAATGACGGTGAAGAGTATTGCGTTCCGCATTTGCCGAAAGCGCAGCCCGCTTCACCATCGTAAGATCGACAAGTGCAAGATCGACATCTTCAACTTAAGTTAGGCGCGTGACTGACAAGAACACCGTGCTCATTCCCGAAGAAGGCTGGCATTGCCTGCACTTGTTTTACCGGGTCGAGCAGGGCCAATGGCAATTACTCAGTCGCGAAGAACGAAATGCGGCCAAAACGAATCTGACCGAATTAGTGCAGGAGATTCGCGCGACCGATTCGACCCAGTTGCTCACGCTCAGCGTCGTCACGCCGAAAGCCGATCTCGCATTCATGCTCATCACGCCCGATCTGCAAACAGCGAACAAGATCGACAAGCAACTTTCGCTCTCGTTAGGCCCGGACGTTCTCACCCCGGTTTACAGCTATCTGTCGCTCACAGAAGAAAGCGAATACATCACGAGCGAAGAAGAATACGCGCACAGTCTGGATGAGGAAACGAAACGCGACGCGACCAAGCTCGAACAAGCGCTCACTACCTTTCGCGACCGCATGAAACATTATCGGCAGGACCGCATGTA
This sequence comes from Verrucomicrobiota bacterium, assembly GCA_041167105.1. Classification (GTDB taxonomy): domain Bacteria; phylum Verrucomicrobiota; class Verrucomicrobiia; order Chthoniobacterales; family UBA10450; genus JAJPGZ01. The sequence goes on along the minus strand of JBEEGX010000204.1, from coordinate 1,793 downwards.
TCCGACGCTGCCCGATTGGCCGGTCGTTTGTTTCTACAACATGAGCAAACGCCGCGGCGACGGACGAAATTGGTACGCACTGCCGTACGACGAACGGAGGCGTTTGATGAAAGGCCACGCCAACGTCGGCCGCACGTTCGCCGGCAAAGTGAAACAACTCATCACCGGCTCGACTGGACTCGATGACGCGGAGTGGGGCGTGACGCTTTTCGCGCGCGACACTTTCCAGATTAAGAAAATCGTTTACGAAATGCGTTTCGATCCGGTGAGCGCGGAGTACGCGGACTTCGGCGAATTTTTCATCGGCATCCAACTGCCGCTCGACGAATTATTCCGGCGCTTGCAGTTGTAATTGTCGATCTTACGCCATGTCGATCTTGCGATGGATGGGTGACAGAGCGGTTGATTGTGCACGCCTGGAAAGCGTGTGTGCCGCAAGGCACCAGGGGTTCGAATCCCCTCCCATCCGCCACGTGAATGCGCGCGATAAAATCCCTTCGCTCACGATCGTCTCGCGCGTAATTGGTCGGAGGATTCGAACGCCGTTCGACCGCCCGCGCGAAGCGCTTTCTTACAGGCGAAGCCAAACTTGCGGAGCCAATGCGCCGCATTGGCAATCCCCTCCCATCCGTTTTCTGTTCATGCTCATGCTCATGCTCCTGCTCATGATCATGATCGATCCGGCGCGCGCTGCCGAAAACGATCTCAATTTCGCAGCCCGCGAATATCAGCGAGAGAATTTCGACGCGGCCATCGCCGCGGTCGATCGCTACGAAAAATCCAATTCGGCCACGGCCGATTCGCACGATCTGCGCGGCTGTATTTATCTCGAACAAAAAAAATTCGACGAGGCGAAGAAAGCTTTCGACGCCGCGCATGCGGCGAACCCGGAGTTATTCGCGCCTCGCCTGCACGCCGGCGACGTTTTGTTGCGCCGGAAAAAATTCGAGGAAGCGCGCGAGGTGTATCTCGGATTGTTGAAGGAGACGAACATCCTCGTCGCGAATGAGCGATTGCGTTACGGCATTTTGCTCTCGTATCTCGGCGAGCAGAAGGAAACGGAAGCGCGCACGGCTTACAACGCGATCCGGTTTCCGACGGAGACTCCGGCGTTCGATCATGCGCAGGCGGCTTGGTTTTTTGCGCACAACAAAAAATCCGAGGCGGAAGATTGGTTGAAGAAAGCGCAAAAGCTTTACAACGCGGATGCGCGCGCCTGGTTCGCGCGTCATCTCTACGAGCTCGGCTGGCTAAAATCGAAGCCGCCGCTTTCGGCCGATCACGGCTAAGATCGACAACTACTCCGCGCCGTCGCGACGCGAAAGGGTTTGCAGTTGTTGTCGAACTTTCAGAATGCTGCGCGACGGCAAGACGCCGCGAAAATTGGCGCCCGGATAAATGATGCAATCGCGCCCGATGATCGCGCCGGGATTGATCACCGCATTGCAACCGATCTCGGTACGGTCTCCGACGATCGCGCCGAATTTCGTCAACCCGGTCGCGATCGTTCCTTCTTCCGTGATGACGCTGATCTCGCGATGATCGAGTTTCACGTTCGACAAAATCACGCCTGCGCCGAGATGCGCGCGATAACCCAGAATCGAATCGCCGACGTAATTGAAATGCGGCACCTGCGCTTCGTTGAAGATGATTGAGTTCTTGAACTCGCATGAATTGCCCATGACCACGCCGTCGCCCACGATGACGTTCTCGCGCACATAGCACCCACTGCGGATGTGGCAGTTCTCGCCGATCCACGCCGGCCCTTTCAACATCGCGCCTTGTTCGACAAT
>JBEEGX010000203.1:0-5287 GCA_041167105.1 Verrucomicrobiota bacterium | reverse complement strand
CGCGTTTTAGCGCTGGGTACCTCGCAGCCGTAAATGTAAGTCCAACGGACGAAAGAAGCGTTTAGTGACCTTGCGCGGTCAAAGAGCGCCGGCGGCCCAGAAAGTAAATCGTCAGGCCGATGCCGTTGGCGATTGCGGTGACGGCGATGATCTTGAAGGCGAAAAGAAACGGGCTCGGGACGTCGATGATCGGGAACACGGTGAAGAAGATCGCGAGAAGAGAGGTAATCATTCCCCCAATGGCGGCGATGCGGAGCCAAAGCGGCGCGCTGGTTCGAAGCGTGGCTGCGCCGAAAACCGGGATGGCAAACATCACGAAATAAGCGATCCCGTAGAACACGTTGGCAGCGTTGTCGACGAGCTGAAACGCTTCCTGGATTCCGGTGCCGATCTGACTCGAGATGGCGATGACCAAGGTGACGGCGCCGACGAAGATGATCGAGTTCACCGGCGTTTTGTATTTAGGATGCAGACGCGAAAACCAAACCGGGAGCAATCGGTCCCAGCCCGCGACCATTGGTAAACGCGAGCTGCCCGTGACATGAACACTCGTCGACGAAATGGTCCGGACCGTCATCAGAATAATGCCTAACGACGCGATCGTGCCGGCGATCGGAAACGCGCGCAGGCCGAGTCGCAATGTTTGCGGAACGGGGCCGATGAGATCGATTGGCTTGTCGCCGACGAACGCGAGCACCGAGCTGGTGCCGAGAATAAATGCGAGCGCAATGATCGGCGACGCGATGAGAACGGAGCGGCCGATGTCGCGCGCGGGCGAGCGAGTTTCGCCGGCAAGAATGGCGACGTATTCGAATCCGCTAAGGGCGCCGACCGCGAGTTTGGTGAAAATATTGAAGCAATAAAAGATCGACATCGTCGGCGCGGCCAGGACGAGCGGATGGTATTCCTTCAAATCGCCGCGCATCAGAGCGAGGAACGGCAAGGCAATGAGCGTGGCGTAGACCGCGAGCATGGCGAAGCCGCCGATGTTGTGGACCCATTTGCCTAACGAGAGCCCGCGCAGACCGGTCCAACCGAGCCCGAACACGAGCGCGCAGCTGATCAACGAAACGCACCATTTACTGTTCGGCATCCAGGCCGCGCTTTCGCCGATGGCGTAGGAGATGTTGGTCGTGACGAACATGCCGCCGAGCGCGATGACGGTGATCGACAGCAGCCACAAATTCCACGCCGCGATAAAGCCGGCGAATTCGTTGAAGCCGAGTTTCGCCCATTGATAAATGCCGCCTTCGAGCGGCATGATGCGACTCAGGTGAATGACGACGGCGGCTTGCGGAATGTAGAAGAGGATGATCGCGAGCAGCCAGAAGAAGAGATGGGCGTGGCCGAGCTTGGCCGCAGCGCCGACCCAGCTCGAGCCGACGACGAAGAGAATTTGGGTGAGGGCGAGATCGAAAAGGCTGAGCGGTTTTTTGAGCGACGCACTTTGCGCTTCGACATTTTGTTCGGCGCGCTCGAGTTCGGTGCTCAAATGAAGATGTCGATCTTACGATTGTCGATCTTGCGCGCGTTCGGCCGGCGGTGGTTCGTTGCGAAACTCGCGATGACGAATTTTACCGCCGGCGTAGGCGATGTAGCCGCCCATTCCGAGCACGACCACGCCTAACAACAGTGTGACAAGCGAAAGCCAAGTCGCCGATCGCGGCCAGCGCATCGGCGCGACCAGCGCCGCCACTGCAACCGCCGCGAGCGCGTAAAAAAAGTAAATGAGTTCCTCGGCGCGATGTTCATGTTCCTCGAGCCACGCGCGTCCGGCATCGTCGGTCATCGACAAGACGCGGTCGTAAGCTTGTTCGCCAAGTTCATAAACCGGCCACGCGGAAGCTGCGCTCAGAAGCACGAGCATGAGCGTGGCGATTTGCGCGCCGCGATTTCGCATGATGAGCGCGATCGTTAGGCCGATCAATGCGAGCGCGAGTCCGTAAATCGGCAGCGGATTAATGAGAACATGAATGTACTCCGGTTGCCGCAAGAGTTTGTCGATCATAGCGTGCGCTGCTGTTGTTCCGCCTGACTGAATGCTTGCACCGCGCGCCTCGCTTCGTCCGGCGGCATGAGCTGCTGCCAATCTTGCGACGTGAAATGCCACCACTCGCTGCGGATGCCGTAAAACCCGGCTTCACGCATCGCCATCTGCAACATCGTGAGATGATGCCGAATGATTTCGTTAGTCCCGGTGTATCGCCACATCGCCGCCGGCGTAAAATCATCAAAATCCGTCGGCATGCTCACAGTGGTGCCGTAGCGATCGGCCAACGTCGCATCGACCGCGAGGCCCCAGCTGTGCAACGAACCGGCGCCGGCACCCGGGTTCGCCACGAAATCATTTTTCGGTGACGCATTCCACAATGCGAGTTGCGCTTCACGTGGCCGAAACGCGTCCCAAATTTTCAACCTGCAATCGTAGCGGCGAAGGAATCGTTGGGCGACAACAAGGCGCTGCGCCACTTCCGGTCGAATGAGCGCGCGCGTCCCCGCCGGATAAATCGGACGGCGGGTGATGTTGTTAGCCGACGCGTAGCGAAGATCGACAATGATCGTCGGATCGATCGCGCGAATATCGACGAGCGGAATTTGAAATTGCTGCGCGAAGACATTCACGGCCGGGGCGACGAGAAAGAGCGCGCCAACAAAAAATAATCTCACGGCGTCGGTGTTTGTTGCTCGGCCACGACGGCAGCGCTATCGGTGCGCGCGAGCCGCTGCAAGAGCAAACGCGCGCTCTCTTCCGGCACGACAAAATGCAGCTCGATGTTCGCGTCGCGCCGCGTCACCTCCGGCGCTTGCGCGTACAAGAGCAAATCGGAATCCTGCAAACGCAGCCAGCGTTGCGGCTCGTTGTGCAAATCGCGGGCGAATTGGCTCGCGCGTTCCGGCGTCGGCATTTTCAGAAGCACGCGCGCACGAATCGGATTTTGCAAATTCAACCCGACGCCAAGCAGTTCCGGTTGATCGAGAAACTCGCGCGTGAAAATCGGATGGAACAATCGCGGCAAGTCCGGCGGATCGCGCGAAATAAAACGCAACGTGCTTTCGCGATCGAGCGCTTGGAAGCGATCGAACAATTGCCCGCTGATTTTCAGATCGAGCTGCATGCCCAGACGCACGCGCACGAGCTCATCCACTTCGGCGGCGGCGCCGATCGCGAGCGTCGTCGGTCCGACGCGCGCCATCGCGATGTCCGGCCGTTGCCACACGGTCAGACCGCTGATCGATTTTCGGTCAAAATTTTTGTCCTGCGCGATCGCGCGAATGATCGGCGAAACATCACCGCGATTTTCGAGCAAAATGAATTCGCGCGTTTGATTGCCGTCGCTCGTGAGGGCGCGCGTGACTCTGACGCAATCGCGAGAAGGGTTCACCGCCGGCGTGTGCGCGGCCGCGCCGACCAGGCCGGCCCAGACATTCGCCCACACCTCGGGTTGATCTTTGCGCCAGCGTTTGGGCAGATCGTCGCGCTCGAACCGCTCGAGATTCAACGACAGGATCGTTTCGGTCTCGTTAGGCAACCATTCGCGGCGGGCCGACGATTTCAAGACAAGCGGTACAAGAATCAGCGCCAGGGCGATGACAGACGCGACACAGAAATAAAATTTTCGCAGCTCCTGCTTGTCGATCTTGCTCGAAAGCAGCGCCAGCTCCGAACTGTGCGCGAGATGTCGACCGACCGCCTCGCGATGTCGCTGCACTTGCGTCAGCAACTGCGGCGCGTTCGGCGGCGCGATCCCCTGCGTCGCGAGATGCCGACCGATATTTAAATACGCAGGATTTTTTCGCTCCTCGACCGTTTGAATCTGCGCGCGCGCCGCCTTTACCGCTTCCTGCTGCGATTTAATGCTATCGGCAAACGCTTTGTCGCGCGCTTCGTACTCACCGCGCACTTTGTCGATGTTCTTCTCGATCGCCGACAATTCCGCTTCCGCCGCGGTCAGTTTCTCTTTCGCCAAGCGGCACGCGTCCGCGCTTCCCATTCGCGCCCTAACGAGCTCGGCGCGCTCATCCGGCAAACGCGCGCGCCGTGACCCGATCGTTGTCGATCTTGTCTCGAGATCGGCCGGCGGCGGCGTCACCGCCTGCAGCTCCGATAATTCCTTCAGCAAATCGCGATCGGCGGCATCGTTCGCTTCGATGCGTTTATCGACCGCGCCAAGTTCGCGATCGCATGAATCGGCCCAGCGTTTCGCTTCATCGCGCCGTTGCAATATCGGCCGTTTCTCCGCATCGAGCTTGGACATCGCCTCCTGCTGCCCGCGCAAATTCGATTGTCGATCTTGCTCGATCTTGCGGATGCCTTCCTCGATCTGCGCGATGCGCAATGCGACTTCGCGTTGTTCCTGCTCGAGTTTTTTGAGCGCGACAATTTCCTGTCGCAGCTCCGGAAAATTTGCCGCCTGCTCCGTCCCTTCGCGGCCGAGCGCGATCTCGCTCCGTTGCAGCAAACGTTTCTCGTGACGCAGCGAAAGCCGGGTGCGTTGCCGCCGCACCTTCAACCCCAGCTCACGCAGTCCTGTGCGAATGAAACTCACTTGAAAATCTTACAGAAGATCATTCTTCCTCGCTTAATTTCGCCAGCACGCTGAAATCCTCCAGCGTCGTGGTATCGCCGGTGACCGTTTTACCGGCCGCGATTTCCTTCAATAAACGTCGCATGATTTTTCCACTGCGCGTTTTCGGTAACGCTTCGGCAAATCGCACCTCATCGGGTTTCGCGATCGCGCCAATTTGTTTGCCCACGTGCTCGCGCAATTCCTTCTTCAACGTCTCCGTTGGGTCGACATTCGTTTTCAACGTAACAAACGCGACCACGCCTTGTCCTTTCAATTCGTCGGGCCGGCCGACCACAGCCGCTTCCGCCACTCGCGCATGACTAACGAGTGCGCTTTCGATTTCCGATGTGCCTAATCGGTGACCGGCGACATTGAGTACGTCATCGATGCGGCCGACGATCCAGAAATATCCATCCTCATCGCGCCGCGCGCCGTCGCCCGTGAGATAATTTCCCGGATATTCGCTCCAGTATTGTTTTCGGTAGCGCTCCTTGTCGCCGTAAATCGTGCGCAACATCGACGGCCACGGTTTTCGGATGATCAACTTTCCGCCCACGTTCGCGCCGACTTCCTTACCGCTTTCATCGACAATCGCAGGATCAACACCGAAAAATGGCAACGTCCCGCTGCCCGGTTTCGTTGGGATCGCGCCCGGCAACGGCGTGATCATGAGGCCGCCCGTTTCCGTCTGCCACCAAGAGTCGACGATCGGACAACGC
>JBEEGX010000202.1:0-17402 GCA_041167105.1 Verrucomicrobiota bacterium | reverse complement strand
CGCGCGACCGTTGGCGGTCGCACCACGGCGTGGTGTCCGCGATGTCAAAAGTAGTTGTCGATCTTACGCGGTGATGTGGACGACGATTTTGTGGAAACCGGTCGCGCCGGAAAACGGACTGCGGTCCGGTTCCCATTCCTGCACATCGCCTTCGCCGTCGGTCGCGCGCACGACAAGCACGTAATCGCCGGGCGCGTTCGGCGTCCAGCCATCGTGCGCGTTCCAAAGCGACCACGCGAGATCGCCACCGGCGTAGTAAATGTCCGCGTCATCCCACGTCCTGCCATCATCGAAACTCAGCTCCACGCGCGAGATGCCGCGGTCGCCGCCGTACGCCATGCCTTTGACTTCAATCGGCGCGGTGAGTTTGCCTAACGAGAGCCACGATTCGTGATCGGGCGCGTCGATTCTCGATCTTGTCGGGCAAATGAAATCCGGCCCCCACCCTTGCGTTTCGTAAAATCCTTTCGCGTTCGCGGTCGTGATCTCGATACGCGTGAGCCATTTCACGTGTTTCTCACCGAAGTATCCGGGCACGATTGCGCGCAGCGGAAAACCATGTCGATGCGGCAACGGCACGCCGTTCATCTGCAACGCGAGCAGCGTCGTTTCTTCCATCGCTTTCTCGAGCGGGATGGTGTCGGTGTAATTATCGACGCCAGACAGCCGCACCCGCGCGGCGTTGCTCAATGGTCCGGCCGTTTCGAGCACGTCGCGCAATGGCACGCCCGTCCACATCGCGTTGCTGATGAGACCGGCGTCGAGTCCGTTGCTGATGCACATGAGCGTCGTCTCCTGCTCGATTTGCGGCGCGTCCTTGAAATCCTGCAGCCGATATGTTCTCGGACTTTGCACCAGCCCGCTCACTTCCAGGTGCCAGATGTCGCCGTTCACGCGCGGGTCGATCACGTTTTTAGTCACACAATAAAAGAATTCGTTAGGCGTGATCGGCTGGACGATGCGGCCTTTGTATTGCGTGCCGTCGTAACTAAAGGTGGCGACGCGATAAAGTTTGCGCAGTAATCCGGCGCCGCCGCCAGCGATGAGTACGCCGAGTCCGCTCAAGATGAGAGCGCGACGGCCGATAGCCGGTGTGAATTCATCTGCAGCTGACGATGTCGATCTTGCGCGGGTCAAAAACTGAAACGCGAAGACGAGCACGCGTTCGTAGACCAGAACACTGAGAGCGAATGCGATCACAGTTGTTAGGCGAGCGGCGGCGAGCGGCAGCCCGCGGTAATTCGTTCCGAGTACCGGCCAAAGGGCGACGACGAAAACAATGAGCGGTAAGATGATGAAGATCGACATCGTCCAGCGCGTCGATCGGTTTCGAAGAAATGCTCCGTAGAACGCGCCGCCGATTGCGCCGAAGACAACTTGGCCGGCGATTGTCGATCCAACACCGAGTTGCTTGAGATGATTGTACCCGCCAACGCGGCCCATGATGTCGAGGAATGGTCCGGGTTTGATGAAGACCGAGAGCCGGTCGCCTATTATCGCAAGCGGCGTCGCGATGCCGAACATCGCGAGCACGAACATGAAGACGGTCATCGCGATTGCCGCGTCGAGCCCGGCGAGAAATCCCGCGAGGAGCGCTCTCATGTGATTGTCGATCTTAGTGGGACGCGAACGCGATGCGCAAGAACGTCGCGAGGATGCGCGCGCCGGCGACGAAAGTGCCGCGCAATGTGCCGGAGACTTTCGAAACGCCGCCGGTGCGGCGACGATGGTTCACCGGAATTTCGAGAATGCGCAATTTGTCGCGCGCAGCTTTCATCTGCATCTCGAGGTTCCAACCGTAGGTCATCTCGCGCATGCCTAACGATTCGAGCGAGGATCGCCGAATCGCGCGGAACGGGCACATGTCGGTGTAACGCACGCCGTACAAGATCGACATCAACATTCCGGCGAAATAGCCGGAGAGAATTTGTTGCGCATTCATGCTGCCGCGTTCGCGTTTCCCGCGCGTGCGCGAACCGATGACGAAATCGTGCGTGCCGCGTGCGATTGGATCGACAAGTTGGGTCATAAACTCCGGACAATCGCTTCCATCGCCATCGAGAAAGACGATGACGTCGCAATCCGGCGCGACCGCGTTAATTCCGGCCAGACAAGCGCGACCGTAACCGCGCGTCGGTTCGCTCACGACACGGGCGCCGGCCTCACGCGCGCGCTCGGCCGTGCGATCGCTGCTGCCGTTATCGACTACGATCACTTCGTTAGGCCAACCGGTGGCGAGACATTCGCGTACAACATCGGCGATCGGCTCTTCTTCGTTAAGCGCTGGTATGACGACCGAGATGCTCATCTAAAAACGAGCGAGGCGGCGCTGAAGTAGATGACGAGCGCGACGAAATCGGCGAGCGCGAGCGTGATCGGACCGGCCGCAATTTTTGGATCAAGTTTAAATCGGTGTAAAAGCGACGGGACGCCGAGGCCGAAGAGACACGCGGTTACTAACGAGAAAGCGATGCTGCCTCCGATGACGAATCCGCCCAGAACGTCGCGACGCCAAACCCAAACAATTCCCGCGACGAGAACGCCACACGCGAGGCCGAGCAAAAGAGCGGTCACGACCTCGCGGCGAAACGCAGTTGCAAACCATCGCCAGGTGACCGCGGTGGAACGGAGCGCTTGAATCGTCACGCTCATCGATTGCGCGCTAACGCTTTCGTTCAGACCGAGAACCATCGTGAGAAAAAACGCGATGATAAGACTGCGCGCGAGCGTTGCTTCGAACGCGCCGGCGACGATGGCTGACAGTGTGCCCGCGGCGACCGTGACGAGCAGCCAGGGAAAACGGTATCGAAACGCGCGCCACGGCGATGCGCCGCGGATTTGTTCGAGATGAAAACCTATCGCTTCGAAAAAATCCTGGCTCACCGGCGCAGATGGAATTTGTCGATCTTCGCTTTCGCCCGCCTGTAAAATTTCTTCCGCGAACAAGCTGACGTCGATCACGCCGATGACGCGCCGTTGTTCATCGACCACGGGAAAGGCGAAAAATTTGTAGAGAACAAAAAATTCGCAGGCATCGAGCACAGTGGCGGTCGCCGGAATCGCGACGACCCGACGCACCATCACCTCGCGCAGCGGCGATTCCAGCGGCGCGGTGAGCAAGCGTCGTGTCGGCAAAACGCCGCAAAGTTTTTTCTCGGCGTCGACCACATAGAAATAGATGACGCGCTCCCCTACGCCTTCGCGACGAATGCGCTCGAGCGCTTGGGCCACGCTCGTGTCCGCGTCGAGCAGCGGAAAATCTTTGCGCGCGTGCTCGGCGACAAGCGAGTTGAAGTCCGGGATCGCGGCCGGCTCAGTCATTCATCACATCTACGCGATGAACGATGCCTTTGCTTTTCAAAATCTTTTCCGCTTCGCTGAAATAATCGCGCACGTCGGTCTGCGCTTTGATCCAATCAATGTAACGAGAAATTCCTTCGCTAAGATCGACATGTGGGTTGTAGCCGGCGGCGGCGATGCGCGTGATGTCACTCGTTAGGTGACGCATTTCACCGGGACGAAATTCGCCGCGCGCTTCCGGTGCGATGTCGATCTTGAGCGCGTCAGAAATGGTTTCGGCGATTTCGCGAATGGAAACGCCGCGACCGCTGCCGACGTTGACCGCGAATCCGTCGAGCTTGTCACTCTCCGCCGCGAGTAAATTCGCGCGCGCGATGTCTTCGACGAATGAAAAATCGCGCGTTTGCTCGCCATCTTCGTAAAGAATCGGTGACAGATTATTGAGCAACCGCGTGCAGAAGATCGCGATGACGCCGGTGTAGGGATTGAACATCGATTGGCGCGGCCCATACGTGCACGAATAACGCAGCGCGACCGTCGGAGTCCCCGTTTGTTTTCCCCAAAGCAACACCAGTTTTTCCTGATCGACTTTCGTTAGGCCGTAAACAGTTTCCCCGCCGACAGGCGCGTTCTCTGGAGTCGGGACACTTTTTGTGATTTGGCCGCAAATCGGACAATGCACGCACCAGTCACCGCGACGAAGTTGTTTGACCGGCCTAACGGCTGGGAAGACGAGGCCGTGCTTTGGACATTCGCCCGCGCCTTCGCTGTAAACCGCTTGCGAGCTAGCGACGACGATTTTTTGAATCGGCAAATTATTTTCGCGAATGACTTCTAGCATTTGCGCCGTGCCGAAGGAATTGACGTGAACGTATTTCGCAATCTCGGGCATGTAGCCGCCGTAGGCCGCCTGGTGAAAGACGATGTCGATCTTGTCCAGCGCCGCGGTAATCGCCGCGCGATCGCGCAGATCTCCGTGAATGAACTCGGCCCGTTCGTTGATCCACGCCGGCTTGCCGCGCTTGTGTGTGTTCGGCTCGAGATTATCGAGCACGCGAACTTTCCAACCTTCGCGCACGAGAAGATCGACAACGTGCGAGCCGATGAGGCCCGCGCCACCGGTCACCAACGCGCGTTTGTCAGGCATGTTGAAGCTTCTCCAGAAACTTTCTTGTTTCGACAGCTACATCGCGTGCCGGCGTTTCGGCGTGTTGAAAAAGTTCGCGCTTTAATTTTTCGAGCGACGCACGGTCATCGACATCTAGTCCGGACGCTAGCTCATGCACCGGCAACTCGAGTTCGGCCGCTCGTTCCTTCGTCTGGGCAAACACGCGCTCGGTGCTCCAATCAATCTGCTCGAATAATCGGCGATGCAGTTGTTTGAGACCGATCAAATAATAGCCGCCGTCGTCGGATGGACCGAGCACTAGGCGATCGCGCGGATCGGCGAGCTCGATCGCGGCTTCGGCGAATGATTCCGCCGGAACGGTGGGACTGTCGGAATTTATAAGGCACACTGACTGGAAACCGAGCGCAAACAAATCTTCCGCGGCAAAAATCAATCGCTCACCAAAATCATTCCCGCGTTGCGGCACGAGAAAAAACTCCGGTGGTAGAATCGTTTCGTACACGGCTTCCATTCCCACTGGAGTGTAAACACCAATCCCTTTTGCGGCAGACATGTTGGTTGCGTGCAAGATCGACATCGATAAGTCGCGAAGGAAACAGATGTTCAGCTGCGCGGCTTGTTCGGGAGTGAGCGGCGGCGTGAGGCGCGTCTTTACCTTTCCCGGCTGCGGCACTTTGGTCATGATGCCGAGCGCGCAAAGATTCGGTGAAACTTTCTGAGAAGCTTTTGGGTCGAGAATAACGTGCATCAATCGGGAGTTATTGGTTCGCTTGATAGATTAATTCTTTTTGAACGACATAACTTCTTCATCTTCTACGCGGCAATAACTCTGGTTTGTCATCGTTTTGCACAGGGAGAAGATGTCGATCTTGCGTTGTGAATAGCGAGAGGTGTTTAGCTCAACAAGTCGCCGCGCGCGATAATGGTGAGAGAGTATTCAGAGTTGCTGGAAGTTGTTGGCTTGTTGCTACGACATCCGTTACCAATGCCGCCATGAAAGCTTTTTTGTTTGCGTTTGCGATTCTGCCGTAGAATCGCTGGCGAATGAATTTGCTGGAGGAATTAGAGTCGCGCGTCGTCTGTGGCGATGGCGCGATGGGGACGCTGTTGCTCGACCGCGGTCTGCCGGTCGATCGCTGCCTCGAAGAACTTTGTATAAGCGAGCCGCATCGGATTCGTGCGATCCACGAGGAATACATCGCCGCGGGCGCACGCGTTATTGAGACGAATACTTTCGGCGCAAACGCGGTGCGACTGGCGCGATTTGGATTTGAAAATCGCGTGGGCGAAATCAATAAGGCGGCGGTGAAGTTGGCGCGGGATGCGGCACGCGGAAAAAATGTGTGTGTTGCGGGCAGCGTCGGGCCGCTCGGAATTTCAGGGGCCGAAGCAGAAGAGCGCGGCGTCGATCGGGTGAATTGTTTTCGGGAGCAAGTGACGGCGCTGCTGGATGCCGATGTCGATCTTATTTTCTTTGAGACATTCATGACTCTCGAGGAAATGGAGATTGCGCTCGGCGGAATTCCCCCTAACGACAAAATCCTCGCGTCATTCTTCGCTTGCGAACCGGAGGCGATATTGCAGGGCGGCGTGCCGCTTCTACAAGCGTTCACACGGAGCAAGGAACTCGGCGCAAAAATTGTCGGCGCGAATTGCCTGAACGGACCGCGTGCCATGGTGCAATTACTGGAGAAAATGCCCGCCGGCGACTTGTTAGGCGCATATGCGAATGCCGGGTATCCGCGCTACACAGAGGGTCGTTATGTTTATCCGACGGCGCCGGATTATTTTTCGAAGGCCGCGCGCGAGATGGCCGAGCAAGGCGCGCGGCTGATCGGCGGATGTTGCGGAACTACGCCACAGCACATCGCGGCCGTGGCAAAGGCGATTGTCGATCTTGCGCCGGTTCGCACGAAGAAGATGCGCATAGTGGCAGAGCCACGTGCAGCGCCGGCGGCGGCGAGAGAAGTTCGCGAGGAAAGCTTGCTCGACAAACTGGCGGCCGGAAAACGGGTGGTGATTTGTGAATTGGATCCGCCGAAAACTTTGGCGCTGGAAAAATATTTCGAGGGCGCGCAGGCCCTAACGAAAGCCGGATGCGACGCAATCACGCTGGCGGATAATTCGCTGGCGATTCTGCGGGTGAGCAATCTCGCTGTGGGCGCGATGTTGAAGGAACGCTTCGGCATGACGCCATTGCTGCATTTGAGCTGTCGCGATCGCAATGTTTTAGGACTTCAGAGCGAGTTGTTAGGCATGGCCGCGCTCGGCATGCGACATGTGCTGCCGCTAACCGGAGACCCGGCGCGAACCGGCGACCATCCCGGAGCAAAATCGGTTTACGACGTCACGTCGATCGAGCTTATCAAGATCGTGCAGCAACTGAACGCGGGTTTCACGCAAGCAGGCAAGCCGTTGAAGACGAAGACCGATTTTGTGATCGGCTGCACGTTCAATCCGAACGCGAAGAACATCGATGCGCAGGTGCAGAGGCTGGAGCGAAAGGTGGCTGCGGCCGCGCAGTTCGTGATGACGCAGCCGGTGTTCGATGTCGATCTTGTAACGCAAATGCAGAAGCGCACACGACATTTGCGGGTGCCAATCTTCACCGGCGTGTGGCCATTGCTGAGTGCAAAACAGGCAGAATTTTTGCACAACGAGGTTCCCGGCATCATTGTGCCCGATCGTGTTCGATCGCAAATGGCAGCCGCAGGTGAACGTGGCGCGCGCGAGTGTGGATTCCACATTGCACAGGAAATGATCAAAGCCGCGGTCGGGACATTCGGCAGCGTTTATTTGATCACACCATTTTTGCGGTGGGAAATAACGCGCGACCTGACGGAGTTCGCGCGGTCTATTTAGATTTGTTGATTGCGTGGAGGTCGCGCGGCCGAAATGTTGCATCTTGCGGGCGCTAACCAGGCGCGTACGTATCTTGTCGCCGCCAACATCCGCGACGGGATTAGAAATGTTGCGGTGTAAAACCACTTCATGAGCGGCGGAGATTCTCTATTGAAAGCGGCGAGAACAGCGAGGGAGAACGCCTACGCGGCGTACTCCGGGTTCGCCGTGGGTGCGGCATTGCAGACCGACGCGGGAATTTTTGCCGGTTGCAACGTGGAGAACATCTCATTTGGCCTAACACTTTGTGCAGAACGGGCGGCGGTCGCGACGGCCATTGCCAATGGCGCGACGGAAATGACGATGCTATGTATCGTCACTGATTCAGACCGGCCCTGCGTGCCCTGCGGGGCGTGTCGGCAGGTCCTAGCGGAATTCAACCCGAACCTACGAGTCGTTAGTTCGACGGTCGGCGGCGACCAGCAAGAGTTCGTCTTGTCGAAGTTGCTGCCGCAAGCAAACCAAGGCCTTTTGGAAACGGATGTCTAATCCAGCGTACAATTACGACGTCGTCGTTGTCGGGAGCGGGCACGCTGGCATCGAAGCGGCGCTTGCTAGCGCGCGGTTGGGTTGCCGCACGCTAATGATAACGCAAAATCTAGACACGATCGGCCAAATGTCGTGTAACCCGGCAATTGGCGGATCGGCCAAGGGGCAGATTGTGCGGGAAATCGATGCGTTAGGCGGAATCATGGGTGAAAATGCTGATGCGGCGGCGTTGCAATGCCGAATTCTGAATCGTAGTAAGGGCCCTTCAGTTCAAGCTCCTCGAGCACAGTGCGATAAAAAATTATATCAGCTCCGGCTTAAGGGGCTATTGGAACAAACTCCGAACCTCGATCTCAAACAGGCAACTGCTACTCAAATACTCGTGGAAGGCGGCTGTGTTTGCGGCGTGGCGACCGATCTCGGGATGTCGATCACGACATCCTTCTGTGTTATCACCGCAGGTACGTTTTTACGGGGGTTACTCCACGTTGGAAGAACCACCAAGGTCGGAGGCCGGCTCGGCGATCCGGCGTCGTCATTAAGCGTGAATCTACAGAAACTCGGGTTTGTCGTGAGCCGGTTTAAGACGGGAACGCCATGCCGACTAAACCGGAGATCAATCGATTTTTCCGACTGTGAAATACAACTCGGTGATGAACCTCGCCCGAGGTTTTCCCTTAACGGCCCGAAGTCCGGGTTCCACGTGGAACAGATCGCGTGTTGGATTACGCGGACAACATTACATACGCATCGCGTGATTGAAAGGAACTTGGGTGAATCTCCGCTTTATTCGGGGGACATCGACGGCGTCGGCCCCCGCTACTGTCCATCGATTGAAGATAAGGTGGTTAAATTCGCAGACAAGTCGTCCCACCAGCTATTCTTGGAACCTGAAGGCATGGACACTGACGAGTACTACGTCAACGGTCTTTCCACCAGCATGCCGTTGCGTGTGCAAATTGAGCTACTACGAACCATCCCCGGTTTACAGCGCGCTGAAATTTTACGACCTGGATATGCGGTAGAGTATGACTATTTCCCCCCAACTCAACTGAGACCGACACTGGAGACGAAACTGATTGAAAATTTGTATTTTGCCGGCCAGGTGAACGGGACTTCTGGGTATGAAGAGGCTGCGGCTCAAGGGCTTATATCTGGATCAAACGCTGCCCTCAAGGCTCTTAGTCGCAAGCCGCTAATATTGGACCGGGCGGAGGCCTATATCGGTGTGCTGGTGGACGACCTCGTGACGAAGGGCACGACAGAGCCTTATCGGATGTTCACCAGCCGGGCCGAGCACCGACTTGATCTTCGTCATGACAATGCAGATCAAAGGCTGACGAGAAAAGGATTCGAAGCGGGACTCGTCAGAGCCGACCAATGGTTATCGTACCAATCGAAGATGCATGTAATAGAACTAATCAAATCGGTCACGGCGAGCGCGAAGCTGGACGGTATCGCAGTCGAGCAATTATTGAAGCAACCACATTTTCATTGGCATCATCTGCCCGAATATCTCACGTCGCTAGCTGCGGGCGAGATTTGGGCTGGAATTGAGACGGATTTGAAGTATGCCGGGTATAGACGACGTCAATCTGAACTCGCGGGTCAAATTGCGAAACGCGACAATCAACCTATTCCTGATGGGCTCGATTTCGGCCAGATCGTGGGCCTGCGGACTGAAACCCGTCAGAAGCTGGCGACGGTCCGCCCGACATCGTTAGGCCAAGTAGCGAGAATTAGCGGAATTACGCCAGCCGATGTCGCGATCATCTCGCTGTGGTTGATGAAACGCTGCGGGAAAACGCGGTAACGCGCCGGTCGGATTCCGATGTCGATCTTGGCAGTCATCATCAGCAGTTACCTGCTCGGTTCAATACCCGCTGGTTTTTTAGTCGGCCGATTACGCAAGATCGACATACGCAATTGCGGCAGCGGCAATATTGGCGCCACGAACGTCGTGCGGGTCCTCGGAAAGGCATACGGCTATCCGGTGTTCGTTTTCGATTTCCTCAAAGGTGTGGGCGCGGTCAAGCTTGCGTTTTGGATTGTGCGCGACCGACATGATCTGCACATCAACGTCACTGCTTGCGCAGTTGTTGCCGGTATTTGTTGCGTGCTCGGGCATAGTTATCCGGTGTGGTTGCAATTTAAAGGCGGTAAAGGCGTCGCGACTTCGCTCGGCGTGCTCTTCGCGCTCGATCCACTGGTGGCTCTTGCGGGCATTACCGTTTGGCTGCTCACGTTTGCGATCGCGCGTATTGTATCTGTCGCGTCAATTTTCGCAGCAGTCGCGCTGCCCATACTGACAGCTGCGTTGTCTTTCGTGCGGCGGCAAAACGACGCCGCATTGTTGGTTTTCACGTTTGCCGTAGCCGTCGTCGTAGTATGGCGGCATCGCTCAAACATCGCCAGGCTTCGCCGCGGCGAAGAACTCCATTTCGACCGCAAGTGACGCCTCGAAGCATAGCAATTCTGGGCGCAGGAGCGTGGGGGACGGCGCTGGCCAAGCTCTGGAGTGAAGGAACTCCGGAAATTATTCTCTGGGGCCACGATCCAGATCACCTCGCGGCGATCCGATCGCAGCGCGAGAACCGCCGACATTTGCCCGGAGTTAAACTTCCGCCAGCAATTCGCCTAACGAGCGATGTTGGCGATTGTGAGGATGTCGATCTTGTCGTTTTCGTAACGCCATCGACCGCTTTGCGCACGGTTGCGGAACAAATGTCGCCACATCTCCGCAACAAGAACACGGTTTTGATCAGCTGCACAAAAGGTATCGAACACGGCACCGGAATGCGAATGAGCGATATCTTGAGAGAGACTTTTCCAGACAATCACATCGCGGTTTTGTCGGGACCGAATCTCGCGGCCGAAGTTGTGCGCGCGATGCCGACCGCGAGCGTGATTGCGTCCACGCCATCCGATTGCGCGCTTGCGCTGCAGCCGTTGCTCAGTCGCCCGCGATTTCGTCTTTATACAGCCGAAGATCTTGCCGGTGTCGAGCTCGGTGGCGCGTTGAAAAATATTTTCGCGATCGCGGCTGGAGCGAGTGATGGGCTCGGCCTCGGCGACAATACAAAAGCCGCGCTCGTTACGCGCGCTCTTGCTGAAATGACGCGGCTGGGGACTGCGCTGGGAGGGAAGGAGCCAACGTTCTACGGCCTGAGCGGCGCAGGCGATTTGATCGCCACCTGTTTCAGTAAATTGAGCCGGAACCGCCGCGTCGGCGAGGAACTCGCGCGCGGTCATGCGCTCACGCAAATCACGGAATCGATGCGCACGGTCGCGGAAGGCATTCCGACAACACGAAGTGTCTTCGAGCGTGCGCGCGCGTTAAACATCGACACGCCGATTCTCGATCAAGTTTACGCGTTGCTCTACGAAGGCCGCTCGCCTGCGGCGGCGATGGAAGAATTGCTCGGACGCGATCCGAAGCCGGAGCGTCGTTAGGCAAAATCTTTCGCCTGCAACTCGCCAATCACGCGCGGATACAATTCGTGTTCTGCCGCTTGAATCCTCGCGTGCAAAGTTTCGGCGGTATCGTTAGGCAAGATCGACACCTTCGTTTGCGCCAGCACATCGCCGTGATCGATCTCTTCGTCCACATAGTGGACGGTGCAACCGGTCTCCGATGCTCCGGCCGCAAGCGCCTGCTTCCATGCTTCCAATCCGGGGAACTGCGGCAGCAGCGACGGATGAATATTGATGATGCGTCGCGGGAATGCTTGCAGCATCGGCGATTTCAAGACGCGCATGAACCCCGCGAGCACGACAAGATCGACATCGGCATCTCGCAACATTATCACCAATTGTTTCTCAACTGATGGTTCGAGCCGCGTACGAAAATGGCCCGGCGGCAAAAATGCATTCGGCACACCGAACTCGCGCGCGATTTCGAGAATAGGCGCATCGAAAACATCGGAGATCACGACCGCGACGTCCGCTTTTAATTTGCCGTCGCGAATTGCTTCCAGAATCGCGCGGCAATTACTGCCCTTGCCGGAGCCAAGTATTCCGAGTTTCACTTGTCGATCTTGCGCAAACGTTCGATCAATCCCGAAGTCGAGTAGCCGGTCTCGAAGGGAATAATTCGAATGTCGGCGCCAATTTTTTCCAGCGCGGCGCGTTCGTTAGGCTCCAAGGTCTCGCGGGTGTAATCGCCGCCTTTGACATAAATGGCCGGCGCGGCGGCTTCGAGAAACTGCGTCGCCCGCACGTCGGGAAAGATCGTCACAAGGTCGACATCTTCCAATGCGGCCAGGACCTCAGCGCGATCGCGTTCATTATTCAGCGGTCGACCGCTTCCCTTTAACGCGCGCACGGATTCATCGCCGTTTACGCCAACTACGAGCGCATCGCCTAACGAGCGCGCCGCGTGCAGATATCGAACATGCCCCGGATGCAAAAGATCGAAGCAGCCATTGGTCGCGACCAATTTTTTTCCGGCCGCGCGCAATTGCTGCGAACGTCGCGACAATTCCGCAAGATCGACAATCTTCTTGTTCATGTGCTTCTCACGAGAAATTGCAATACGCGCGGCATCACCTCAAACGTGATCGGTTCATTTCCGACCAATTCGCCGTCAACATTGAACCACATGCCCGGGCTTGATCGCACGGTCACGCGACGCGCGCGCCGAAAAGTGATCGACTCATTGTGCAAATGTTTGCCGAGAAGAATCTGCGCCACCAGCATCATCATCTCGGCCGCGGGCCGTGCCGGAATGAGCACGACATCGACCTGGCCATCTTTCACGTCGGCTTCGGGCGCGATTGGCAATCCGCCGGCGACGTAACGACCATTCGCGATGATGACATTGTAAAGATCGACATCGACCGTTGCGTCATCGAGTTCGACCGCAGTACGATAACCGCGCAAATTCGGCAAGGCCGCTGCAGCACTGCGAAGGTAAGCCAGCGGGCCCCACGTCTTCTTCAATTTCGGCGTCAACTTTTCATTAACCAATCCGCTGAAACCGCCAGCCGAAACATTGGCAAAATAACGCGCGCGCTGGCTGCGCGCACGCACGATGTCGATCGCTTCCGTCGCGCCCGCGAGCACGATGTCGATGTTCTCACTTAAAGCGGTGGGCAGGCCTAACGAACGCGCGAAATCGTTTCCCGTGCCTAACGGCAACACGCCGATGCGGACGCGATCGAAATGACGGGCAACGCCGTTAACGATTTGGTTAAGCGTGCCGTCACCACCGGCCGAAATAATTTCCTCGAAGCCCGCGGCCGCTGCGCGCCGCGCGTACCCTTCCGCGCGTCCGGCCTCTTCCGTTACGTGCACCTCGGCCGGCTGCAAACGATCGAGCTGTTCGTGAATCGACGCGCTCGATTGCGCGAACGCGCCAGCCTTCGGATTTACGATTATGCAGCGTTTCATTTCTGTGTCATTCCGAGCGTAGTCGAGGAATCTCTAGCTGGCCATCGATAGGAGATGTCTCGACGTCGCCCGACATGACAAGCAGCGCCGCAGAATCAAAGTTGATCTTTACGAATTCTCGGCGAGTTCTAGGCTCGATTTACAGAATGGCCACGGACACTTCCGCAGGATTTCGCATTAATCCGGAGCCCGCTGCGTTATCAGCGCAGGAAAACGTTTCGCCGTCGCAATTTTCCGGACCGGCGTTGCTCTTCGCCATGGCGCGAGATCCGCGCACGCTGTTTACCTACTGGAACATCGATTGGGCCTCGGAGTTTGCCGCCGATGACCCGCAAGATCGACATGTGTATTTGCGCGTGCTGGACGAGAACGGCCGCGACGAATCGGAGTCGTTAGTCGAGCCGCTGCTCGGAAGTTTCTACGCGCCTATCGCGCAACCGCGCGCAACCTATCGTGCCGAGCTCGGCTACTACACGAATTCGCGCGGCTGGAAATCGGTCGCCATCTCCGAACCGGTGACAATGCCCGCGGACGCGCCATCGGAAAATACGCAGGTCGACGTCGCCACGGTTCCGTTCCATCTAACCTTCCAAAAATTGGTCGATCTCTTTCGCGAATCGAACGGCGATCCGCTGACGGTGGCGTTGTCGCGCCTGGAAGACCGCATGGTCGCGTCCGCCGGAGAAGATGTCGATCTTGGCCCGGCCGCGCGCGAAGTTTTGCGCGCGTTGAACATGTCGATCGACGATCTGCGTTCCGGCCGCGCCGCATTCGCGACTCGGCCTAACGAACCGCTCCTGCGCAAACGCGCCGAAGCGATTCTCGGTTTCGGTGCGACCAGTCCGACCTCCGGATTCGGCGCGAGCAGCTGGAGTTGATTACTTCGTCAGCTTAATTCCCTCGGGCATTTCCGGCGGCGACGCACCGATGCGGCTGTGGTTCTTGCCGTAGCCGAAGTAGAAGATGAATCCGATGAGGAGCCAAACAATCAGTCGCATCCAGTTGGTCCAGCCGAGACCGAAGATCATCGCGCCGCATGTAATGATGCCGAGTATCGCGACCAAAGGCGCGGCTGGGACGCGGAATCCGCGTTCAGCATCCGGACGTTTCACGCGCATAATCCAGACGCCGGCGCAAACAAGCATGAAAGCGAACAACGTTCCGATGCTGGTCATTTCGCCGGTAACATCGGCGGGAACGAAAGCCGCAAGCGCGCCGGTGAAAACGAAAAAGAGCATGTTCGATTTCCACGGCGTTCGATATCGCGGATGCACTTCGGAAAAAACCGGCGGGACAAGTCCGTCGCGGCTCATGGAAAAGAAAACGCGTGATTGGCCTAACAACATCACGAGGATGACCGACGAGAATCCGGCGAGGATTGCGACCGTGACGGACTTCGATAACCACTCGTAGCCGGTCATGTATTTGGTGATGGCAAACGCGACCGACGCCTCACGACCAGCAGCACGAAAATCGCCGACCGTGGCAACGCCGCTCAACACATAAGCGAAGAGCACATACAGAATAGTGCAGAAGCCTAACGAACCGAGAATGCCGATGGGCATGTCCCGTTTGGGATTGCGCGCTTCCTGCGCCGCGGTCGAGACGGCGTCGAATCCAATATAAGCGAAGAACACGACACCGGCCGCCCCGAGAATTCCGAGGATTCCGCCGTAGTGATGCGTGATGCCTTGCGGCGTCGTGTAAGTGGTCGCGGCCGGAATCATCGGCGTGTGATTCGCCGGATTAATGAATTGCCAGCCGATGCCGATGAAAAGCAGCACGATGCTCGTCTTGAGAATAACGATGAGGCCGTTGACGAACGCCGATTCTTTCGTGCCGCGAATGAGCAGCGCAGTGAGCACGAGCAAAATGAAAACGGCCGGGATGTTCATCATTCCATGAAGTCCGGTCGGGTCGTGCTCGAAAGGCGAATGGGTCCATTGGTATGGAACCGACAGATTGAACCATCCAAGTACGCGGTTCGCATATTCGCTCCATGCGATCGCAACCGTCGAGGCCGCGACCGCGTATTCGAGGATCAAATCCCAGCCGATAATCCACGCGACCAATTCGCCCATGGTCGCGTATGAATAGGTGTAAGCGCTGCCTGCTACGGGAATCATGGAGGCGAATTCCGCGTAACAAAGACCGGCGAACGTACAGCCGATGCCGGCGACGATGAACGCGAGCACGACCGACGGACCCGCGCGATCGGCAATCGCGGCCGCGGTGCGCACGAAGAGACCGGCGCCGATAATTCCGCCGATGCCGAGCGCGATGAGGTTGACCGGGCCTAACGAACGCTTGAGGGAATGCTCGCCGACTTCCCGCGATTCCGCCATTAGCCGGTCGAGTGATTTTTTTGCGAATAGATTTGCCATACGATTGTCGATCTTAGTCGTTGTCGATCTTGGGTGATTTGCGCCAGAGAAAATAAACGGGCACGCCGGTCAACACGATAATGAGTCCGGGCCACGTGGTTGCAGTTTGGTAAATGAAAAGGACGGCGAGAATCACGCTCGCGCCGACGATGTAAAGCACCGGCACGATCGGATAACCGAAAGCCTTGTAGGGCCGTTCGGCGTCCGGTTGTTTGCGACGAAGCATGAAAATGCCGGCGATGGTCAGGATATAAAAAATCAGCGCCGCGGAGATGACGTAATCGAGCAGATTACCGTAAAGATTTCCGTAACCGGTGACGGCGCCGGTCGCGTCCGTTTTTACCGTGCGCGGCAGGACGAGCACCCCCGCCCAGATGCCTTGCACGATCAGTGCCCATCCGGGCACATGATTTTTGTTCAAGCGACCAACTGCGCGGAAGAAAAGTCCGTCACGCGCCATGGCGAAGTAAGCGCGCGCTCCGGCGAGAATGAGACCGTTGTTGCAACCGAAGGTCGAGACCATGATCGCCACCGCCATGATCGTGGCGCCGAGTCCGGGAAAGATGACGTTGGCCGTTTCTGACGCGACACGATCGCTCGGCGCATTCTGAATTGCGCTGAACGGCAACGCCGCCAGATAAGCGACATTCGCCAGCAGGTACAAAGTGATGACGAGAATCGTTCCGAACGCGAGCGAGAGCGGAACATTCCGGCGCGGATTGATCACTTCGCCGGCAGTAAAAGTGATGTTGTTCCAAGCGTCGGCGGAAAAGAGTGAATTTGTTTGCGCCACGCAAATGCCGACAAACAAGCCGAAGGCAGCCGCAGCGGTTAAACCTTTGCCGACTTCCTGCAAATCACCGCGCACAGTCCACATATCGCTAAAGTTCGCTGCGCCCGCGCCCGACTTCAGCCCAACGACAATTCCAAGAACAATGAGCGCGATGAGCGCCCCCGTTTTCGCGGTCGTGAAGACATTCTGCACGATCTTTCCGATCTGCAGCCCGCGCGTGTTCATGAACGTGAGCAACGCAATCAGCGCGAGCCCGACAAATTGCGCGGTCGAAAGCGACAATGCGTAACCGCCGAACCGAATCGGGTGAATGAAGTAATTCGATTCCGAGACCCACGGCACGAGCACGCCCATGTAACGCGCGAAGCCGACCGCGACCGCGGCGATTGTGCCGGTCTGAATGACGAGGAACAACGTCCAACCGTAGAGAAATCCCCACAGCGGCGAGAACGCCTCGCGCAAATAAACATATTGCCCGCCCGCTTTCGGCATCATGGCCGCGAGTTCGCCGTACGACAGCGCTGCCATCAAAGTCAGCACCCCGGTGACAATCCAAACCACCAGCAACCACCCCGGCGCGCCGACTTGCCGCGCGATGATCGACGAAACGATGAAAATGCCGGAGCCGATCATCGATCCCGCGACCAGCATCGTGGAATCGAGCAGGCCGAGACCTCTGACTAATTTCTCCTCGGCGGCTGGCGGCTCAGGCGTCATGCGGCGATGGCAAAGTCAAAACGTCTGACGCATGCGACGCAACCAAATTCACGCCGCAACTGCAAAAACATTTACGGGTTCACTTCGAACATGCTACGATTCGCGTCCGTGATTTTTCCTCGCTCCTCAATCCGGACGCCCGCGGTGTCGTTGTCGATCTTGTGCGCGTTCGTCGCCCTCACCTCAAATTCATTCGCGGCTGCGCGCGAACCTGTCCGCGGTAAAGCGGTCGTCGATGCGCAATTTGAAGCGCTTCCGCTCATTCGCACCAAACAGAATCATTTGCTCGTCCGCGCAT
>JBEEGX010000201.1:0-9532 GCA_041167105.1 Verrucomicrobiota bacterium | reverse complement strand
CGATCTAGCATGATCGAGCGATGGCCGACGCGCTTACTCCGATGATGCAGCAGTATCAACGGCTGCGCGGAAGTATTCCGGCCGACACGCTGCTGCTCTTTCGGCTCGGCGATTTTTACGAATTGTTTTTCGAAGACGCGAAGGAAGCGTCGGGCATTCTCAATGTTGCCCTAACGAAACGCAATGAGGTGCCGATGTGCGGGGTTCCGTATCACGCGGCGCCGAATTACATTGCGAAGTTGATCAAAGCGGGAAAGCGCGTCGCGATCTGCGATCAGACGAGCGAGCCGACGCCGGGAAAGAAAATTGTCGATCGCGACATCACGCAGATTATCAGCGCGGGCACGGTCAGCGATCTGGATCTGCTCGAGACGAAGCGCGCGAATTATCTCGGCGCGGTTTACATCGACAATGGTGTTTACGGATTTGCTTACGCCGACCTAACGACCGGCGAATTCCGTCTGGCGCAATTGCAAGATCGACATTCGCTCGTGAACGAACTCGCACGCGTGTCGCCGTCGGAGTTGTTGGTCAGCGCCGAGCAAAAGGAAGCGCTCGGCGATTTGCAGCGCGGGCTCGAGTACGACAGCTACGCGTTTTTGCCGGAACACGCGAGCTTCACGCTCTGCGAGCATTTCAAAGTGAAATCGCTCGATGGATTCGGTTGCACGCATATGTCGGCGGCGGTCGCAGCGGCGGGCGCGATCGTCCATTATCTCAAACATCAACTGCGACGAAAGATCGATCATCTCGCCTCGCTGAAATGCGACGCGGCGACCGAGTACGTCATCATCGACGCGGCGACGCAGACGAATCTCGAGCTGGTGGAATCGCGTAGCGCGCGCGACACAAGTTTGCTTGCCGTGCTCGATCGCACGGTCACGCCGATGGGCGGACGCAAATTGCGTTCGTGGATTTTGCAACCGCTTCGTCATTTGAAAGAGCTTGAATGGCGACAGCAATTCATTGTCGATCTTTTGCATGAGCCGGATGTGCTCGCGGCGATTCGCGCGGAACTGAAGGCGATTCGCGACATTGAGCGCGCGATCGGCCGATTAAGTCAGGCATCGGGGAACGCGCGTGATCTCTTGGCGCTAAAGACTTCGTTACAACAAATTCCGAAACTGAAAGCGGAGCTCGGGAAATTGATCGAGCGCATCAATTTCGGAAAGCCGACAAACGAAGTCACGTCGCTCGCGCAGCATTTGCAGAACGAGATTCAGGAAATGCCGGAGCTGGCGGCGAAGCTGAACAAGGCAGTGGTGGATGAACCCCCGTTTCAATTGAAGGAGGGCGGAATATTTCGCGACGGCTACGATGTCGATCTTGATGAGATGCGGAAAGGTTCGCGCGACGGGAAAAATTGGATCGGCGAATTGCAGGAGCGCGAGATCGCCGAGACGGGAATCAAATCGCTCAAGGTCCGATACAATTCCGTCTTCGGTTATTTCATCGAGATCACGAAATCGAATCTGGCGAGCGTGCCGGAGCGGTACACGCGCAAGCAGACGACCGTCGGCGGTGAGCGATTCATCACGCCGGAATTGAAAGAGATGGAGGCGAAGATTCTTGGCGCGGATGAGCGGGCGCGGAATTTGGAATACGAACTGTTTCAGAAACTGCGCGACGAAACCTTGCGCTCGTTAGCCGACATCCAACGCACGGCCGATGCAATAGCGATTGTCGATCTTATCGCGTCGTTCGCGGCGACGGCGCGACTGTTTCATTACTGTCGGCCGGTGTTGAACGATTCGCTCCGGCTTTGCATCAAAGACGGCCGACATCCGGTGCTCGATCAAAATCTGGTCGAAGAGAAATTTGTGCCTAACGACACCGAGCTAGACGGCGACAAAATTCGCATGGCCATCGTGACCGGGCCGAACATGGCGGGCAAATCGACTTACATCCGTCAGGTCGCGCTCATTACCTTGATGGCGCAGATCGGCAGCTTCGTGCCGGCGGCGTCTGCGGAGATCGGATTGGTCGATCGCATTTTCACGCGCGTGGGCGCGAACGACGATCTCTCGCGCGGGCAATCGACCTTCATGGTCGAGATGAACGAAACCGCGAACATCGTGAACAACGCGACCGAGCGTTCGTTAGTTATTTTGGACGAGATCGGGCGCGGGACTTCGACGTTCGATGGATTATCGATCGCGTGGAGCGTGGCGGAATTTCTGCACGACAAGATCAAAGCGCGCACGTTATTCGCGACGCATTATCACGAGCTGACCAAGCTCGCGAGCGAGCGCAAAGGCGTGGCCAATTTCAACGTCGCCGTGCGCGAATGGAATGATCAGATTATTTTTCTGCGCAAGATCATTCCCGGCGGCGCGGACAAGAGTTACGGAATTCAAGTCGCGCGGCTGGCTGGTTTGCCGAAAGAGATTTTGGATCGGGCGAAAGACATTCTCGCGCACTTGGAAAATCCGAACGGCGCCTCGGCGCAGCCGAAGCCGACACGGAAAAGATCGACAACGGCAAGGTCGACATCGGCAAAGACAGACAAACCGCAGCTCGATCTGTTATAGTTAGTGCGATGGCGGTTAAGACCGAGAAAGAGCTGAGCGAAACGCAGCGCGCGCATTGGTTGAAAGCCGTGGCAGCGATCGAACTGCGCAATTTCGGCTATGCCATTTCGCTCTTGCAGGGAATTTTGAAACAGGAGCCGGAGTTTCTCACCGGACGACAATTACTTCGTCGTGCCGAAGTCACGAAAAACAAAGCGTCGAAGCGAGCCATCTTCAGCATCTCGACCGCGCCGCTGGCGGTGATGAAGGCGCAACGCGAATTAAAGAAGGAGCCGAGGCGCGCGATCGAGATGATCGAGAAGGTGCTGGAAGACGAGCCCTATAATAAACAGGCGAACCTCGTCCTGAAGGACGCGGCGGTGGCGGCGGGCTGGCCGGAAATCGGCGCGTTCGCGTTGCAAACCTTGCTCGAGGAAAATCCGAAGGACACAAAACTTTTGCACCAGCTCGCCCGCGTTTATCACGCGATGCACGACAGTGAACACGAGGTCGAAGTTTACAATCGCATCAGCGACATCGATCCGCTCGACGCGGACGCAGTGCGGTTAGGCAAGGACGCATCGGCCCGCTCGTCGATGACGACGGGCGGCTGGACGCAGGCGGAGACTTATCGCGATTTAATCAAGGACAAGGAGGCGGCGGTTTCGCTCGAGCAACAAGGCCGGATGAAGTTGAGCGGCGAATCGCTCGACCAACAAATCGCGGAGACGTATGCGCAACATCAGACCGCGCCGCAGAATGTCGATCTTGCGCGAAAGCTGGGCGGGTTGAACGAGGAGAAGGGCGATCTCGACACCGCGATGCAATGGTATCAATACGCGGTCGATCTCACCGGCGGCAGCGACGCCGGCCTCGTGCGCAAAGTTTCCGATTTGAAAATGAAACGGGCGGAACGCGTGATCGCGACGCACGAGCAATTTCTCGCGTCGGACAAGATCGACAACGACGAACGGCGCAAACGCGCCGCGGAACTGGAATCGGCGAAGAAGCAACGTGCCGAATTAGTAGTCGATGACGCGCGCAAACGCGTGGACCGCAATCCGACCGATCTACAATTGCGCTTCGAGCTGGGCGAACAATTGGCGAACGCGGGACAATTTCGCGAAGCGGTCCCGGAATTGCAGCGCGCGCGCCAAAATCCGAACGCGCGATTAAAAGCGATGAATTTGCTCGGCGTTTGTTATCGCGAGCTCAAGATGCTCGATCTGGCGACGAAACAACTCGAAGAAGCGGCGCGCGAGATTTTGTCGATGGACGCGATGAAGAAGCAGATCGTTTACAATCTCGGCCTGGTTTACGAGCAGATGGGCGAGCGGGCCAAGTCGCTCGATTGCATGAAACAGATTTACGAAGCCGATTACGGTTATCGCGATGTGGCCGAGCGGGTGGAAAGCTCGTACAAGCAGGGCACGGCGACCGCGTGACATTCGATTGTCGATCTTGCGCGAAAATCTTTCCTTGAAGGAGAAGCTTGTCTTCACGTCCAAGGTGAGGTGAAGATTCGAATCTTCAGTAGCCGGCAAAGCGCTGGTATACCTAACCGACCAAAACTTATGAAAAACACATCGATTATTATTTCCATTCTCACTCTCGGATGCGTCGCGCTTGCTTACGGACAAAATCCGCGGCCATTCGGCAAGTCGCATCTCGCCGGTAATCCAAACGCGGAAGTAACGCCGGTTCCGGCAAAAACCGCGGCGGCAAACACCGCGACCAAATCCGGCGGCAAACTGAGCGCTCAAGACAAGGCCTTCATCAACAACGCAGCCAAAGGCGGCATGATGGAAGTGGAGATGGGCAAAGTGGCCGCGCAGAATGCGCAGAACGCCGAAGTGAAAAAATTCGGCAATCGTATGGTCGCCGATCACAGCAAAGCGAACAGCGAGCTGATGACATTGGCCAAGGAAGAAGGCGTTTCGTTGCCGGCCGCGAAATCAGCGGGCAAATGGAAATCGGACAAGGATTACATGGACATGATGGTGAAAGACCATGAGAAGGACCTGGCCGAGTTCCAAAAAGAAGCGCAGAGCGGCACCGATGCCGACCTGAAGAAATTCGCGGACAAAACCGCCAAGGTCGTGAGCAACCATTTGCAGATGGCGAAAGAGATTCAGGGTAAACTGAAATAATTCGCAGCTTTCGTTTGATTGCAAGGCGGCGCGCCTAACAAGGCGCGCCGCTTTTTTGTTGTAAGATCGACATCGTGTAAGATCGACATCGTCGAATGCGAAAGACGAAAATCATCTGCACCCTCGGGCCGGCGAGCGAGAAGCGCGAAACGCTCGAGCAAATGATCGCCGCCGGCGTCGATGTTTTCCGGCTGAACATGAGCCACGCGCAGCACGATTGGGTGCGCCGGATCGTGCCGCAGATTCGCGAGTTGGCCGATAAAGCGCAGCGCTCGATCGGTGTTTTGCTTGACACGCAAGGCCCGGCCATTCGCACCGGCGATGTCAAAACCGATCTGCATTTGCAACCGGGCGACGTGATCGAATTCACCGTGCGCGGGGCGAAAAGCGAAGAGAAATATTCGGTCGATGTAAATTACGAGGGACTCGTTAACGACATCAAGGTCGGCGACATCGTGCTGGTCGATAACGGCATGATTCGCATGGAAGTTCTGGAGAAACGCGCGAATCGCGTGAAGTGCCGCGTGCTCACGCCGGGCACGCTCGGCTCGCGCCGGCACATCAATCTTCCGGGCGTGCGCGTGAATCTGCCGCCGCTCACCGAAAAAGACATTGTCGATCTTTCGTTAGGCGTAGAGCTCGGCGCCGATTTGATCGCGCTCAGTTTTGTGCGCGAGAAGAGCGACATCGAAGAGCTGCGCCGCATTCTGGTGGAAAAGAAAAGCAAGGCGCTCATCGTGGCTAAGATCGAAGATCAATCCGCGGTCGAATCGATCGAAGACATCATCAAGGCGTCGGATGCGGTCATGGTCGCGCGCGGCGATCTGGGCATCGAAGTCGCGATGGAGGAATTGCCGATCATTCAACGCCGCATTGTGAAGTTGGCCATCAAGTTTGGTAAGCCGGTGGTGGTGGCGACGCACATGCTCGAATCGATGATCACGAATCCGCTGCCGACACGCGCGGAAGTGACCGACGTGGCCAATGCAGTCTTCGAACAAGCGGACGCGATCATGTTAAGCGGCGAAACTTCGACCGGACGTTATCCGGTGGAGTGCGTCCAGATTTTGAATCGCGTGGCCTTGCGCATCGAACGCAGTGGCGGCGCCGGTTACGCGCGCGGCGCGGTTTTGGAGGACGATCGGCAGAAGACCGTGAACTCGGCGGTCGTGCTCGCGAATTCATTGCGGCGCGCGAAACTCATCGTCTTCACGCGACACGGAACGATGGCGCGGAATGTTTCGAACCTGCGGCCGGAACACGCGCCCATTTTTGCCTTCACGCCGAGCCAGGATGTTCGCCGGCAGATGTCGATCTTGTGGGGCGTTTGTCCCATCCGGATTGAATTCACGGACGATCCGAACGCAACGATCGAAGCGGCCGAGAAATATCTACGCGACCACGAGCTCACACAGGTCGGTGATCACCTCGTCATCATCACCGATCTGCAAGCCGGAACGCAGCGCGTCGATTCCGTGCAGTTGCGTTGCGCCAAATAAAAACGCGCGAACTTTCGTTCGCGCGTTTTCTCAAATGCAGATGTCGATCTTACGCTTCGACGGGTAACTCGACGTCGACCGGCTTTTCTTTCTTGCTCAGAGCCCGGCGGAGTTTCGACAGGGCAATGTTTTGCAGCTGACGAATGCGCTCGCGCGTGACGCCGAATTTTTTGCCGACTTCCTCGAGCGTCTTCGGCTTGCCGCCGTCGAGACCGAAGCGTTGGAAGATAATTTTCTTTTCGCGATCGTCGAGAACGTCAAGCAAACCGCCGACTTCATTGCGCAGATTTTTGTCGCGCAATAATTCGAACGGCGTTTGCGCCTCTTCATCGCCGACGATTTCGCCGAACTCAGTCGAATCATCGTCGCTGATCGGCGCATCAAGTGACGCCGGTCGGATCGACACCGTCTTCAATTGCGAAACTTTTCCAGCGGCAATGCCGATCTCTTCACCGAGTTCGTCATCAGTCGGTTCGCGCCCGAGCTCCTCGCTCATCTGCAGCGAGACGCGGCGCATCTTGGAAATTTTGTCGACGAGATGCACCGGCAAACGAATTGTCTTCGATTGATTCGCGAGCGCGCGCTTGATCGACTGTTTGATCCACCATGCGGCGTAAGTGGAAAGCTTGCCGCCTTTGGCGGGATCGAAACGCTCGACCGCTTTCATTAAACCGATATTGCCTTCGGAAATTAAATCGAGCAGCGGGAGCCCGAGATTGGCGTAATCGTGCGCGATTTTAACGACGAGACGCAGGTTCGAACGGATCATGAGGGCACGGGCCTCGCGGTCGCCCTTTTTGATTTTGGCGGCAAGCTCGATCTCCTGGAGCGGGGTCAAAAGCGGTATTTGCCCGATCTCGCGGAGGTAGATTTTTATTCCGGTATCGCTGTCTTCAGCAGCCATATAACTCTTTCTCATTTCTGGTCTTAGGGGGTTTGATCGACAACTTGCCGGAGCTAAATTCTGCCGACGACCTGTTGATCACGTTTCGTATCATTTGGGAAACTAGTTAACAAGGTTAAATATTCGGATTTCTGACAGCCTTTGGCCGTGGGTTGTTCAATTATTTCGCAGCCAAATCAATGCCCGGTCGCAGCTTATTTTCAGACCACCAGATTCTGCGGCGACCGGTTCGATTTGTCGCTTTGCGGCTCGGGAGTTTTTTGCCAACCTGCGCAGGCCATGCTGGCGAAGATTTACTCGGCTGCGGTCTACGGCGTGGACGCTTACGAAGTGGAAGTGGAAGTAAACGGCGCACATGGCGATTCGAAAATTTTCGTGGTCGGATTGCCGGACGCGGCGGTGAAGGAAAGTCGCGATCGCGTCACGACCGCGATCAATAACAGCGGCTATCATTGGCCCCGCGGACGGACGACGGTGAATCTCGCGCCGGCTGATATTAAAAAAGAAGGACCGAGTTTCGATCTACCGATTGCGCTCGGGATGATCGCGGTCACGGAAGAGATCGACAGCAAAGCGTTCGCGGAATTTTCATTCGTCGGCGAGCTCGCGCTGGATGGCGCGGTGCGTCCGGTCAAAGGCGTGTTACCGGTCGCGATCGAAGCGCGCAAACGCGGAAAGCGCGCGCTGTTTGTGCCGGAAGCGAACGCGCGCGAAGCCGCGATGGTGGACAAGATCGACATCTACGGCGTCGCGAATCTGCGGCAGACATTTGAGTTCCTGCGCGGGCAACAGCCGATGCATCCCACGCGTGGCGACATGACGGATTTTTTCGCGTCGCATCAAAGTTACGATGTCGATTTTAGCGACGTCAAAGGTCAGGCGCATGTGAAGCGCGCGGTCGAAGTCGCGGTGGCAGGCGGTCACAACATTCTCATGATCGGACCGCCGGGTTCGGGCAAATCGATGTTGTCGAAACGCATCGCGACCATCATTCCGCCGATGTCGCTCGAAGAAGCGATCGAGACGACGAAGATTCACAGCATCGCCGGAATGCTCGATGGCGAGAGATCGTTCGTGTCGATCCGACCGTTTCGTTCGCCGCATCACACCATCAGCGACATCGGTTTGTTAGGCGGCGGTGCCTTTCCTACTCCCGGCGAAGTGAGTCTCGCGCATAACGGCGTTTTGTTTCTCGATGAATTGCCGGAATTCAAACGCTCCGCGCTCGAGGTGATGCGGCAGCCGCTGGAAGATGGACGCGTGACCATTTCACGCGCGGCGGGGAGTCTCACTTTTCCGGCGGAGTTCATGTTAGTCGCAGCGATGAATCCGTGTCCGTGCGGATATTTCGGGGATTTGAAACGGGAATGTCGATGCAGCCCGGTGCAGGTGCAGCGATATCGTCAGCGTGTGTCCGGACCGTTGCTCGATCGGATTGATCTGCACATCGAAGTTCCGGCGGTGGAATATCGCGACGTGGCGAGCGAGCGCGCGGAAGAAAATTCAGAAGCGATTCGGGAGCGTGTGCGCAAAGCGCGCGATGTGCAGCGACAACGTTTCGCGAAGGACGCGAAAACAAATTGCAACGCGCGGATGGCGACGAAGCAGTTGAAGCAGCACAGCAAACTCGATGCGGATTCGCAGGAACTCGTTCGCATCGCGATGAGCGAATTGAACCTGAGCGCGCGGGCTTACGATCGCATCCTGAAAGTTTCGCGCACGATTGCCGACCTTGAGGGCAAGATCGACATCTCACAGGAGCACGTGAGCGAAGCGATCCAGTATCGCACCTTCGACCGGACGCTTTGGGTGTAAACGCGATTGTCGATCTTGCGGATTGTTCGGAAAAAGCTTGTCGGCCGATAGCCTTTCTCGCATCATCTGCAGCTTCCCTCGCCAGCAAACCAGTTTGACGCTCGACGTCCGAAAATGAAAAGCAGCAAAACAGAACTTCCCTCAGTCGGACGATGGCAACTTGGCGCGCTGCTCGCCCTGTGCTGCCTGGTAACTGGCACTTGGCTGCTAGCTACGGACTGGCCCATTTTTAGAAACAGCTCAAATGCCGGGGCTTCGTCGGAAACGATTGACCTGCCGCTGACAGAAGTGTGGCATTCCACGGCACCTGAAGTGGAAGAAAACGGCGTCGTAGTTGCCAATGGCATCGCCTACATGATGTCCCAGAGCGGAGAACTTCACGCCTTCACCGTGTCATCGGGATTCGAAGTCGCAGGGTTTCCCGTTCAAGCGGCTCAAACCTATGGCACACCGGCAGTGGATACGGCCAACGGACGTATCTACGTTATTGGCGGGAACCAATTCTGGGCCTTCAATCTTGATGGAACTTCGGCCTTTCCTCCGATCAACGTGGGAAGCATGGGGACTAATTATAGCCAGAGCCCGATCATCGATGGGGGGTTTGTCTACTTCCAAGCCGGCGGTCTGCTGCACAAGTACAACAGCGCGGGGGCA
>JBEEGX010000200.1:0-18811 GCA_041167105.1 Verrucomicrobiota bacterium | reverse complement strand
TCACCGGTTTTTTCGTGCTCGGACTTTTCTTCCTCACCTATCTCGCCTGGTACAATCCCATTGTTCGTTAGGCCATGTCACTGAAAGCATTTCACTTCGTTTTCATTTTTCTCTCCATCCTCGTCTCGCTTTCGTTGGGCGTGTGGTGCGTGGCCATTGATCTAATCGAGGGCGCGCCGACTTATCTGGCCGGCGCCGTTGCTTCCTTCCTGTGCGCAGTTGCGTTGTTCGTTTACGGCGTGTGGTTCTATCGCAAAATGAAACGCCTTAACATCATCACATGATTTTCTCGAAAAAGTTATTGTCGATCTTGTGTATGTCGATCTTGCTCGCGGCGCAGCAAGCGAGCGCCTGTCCATTTTGTTACGGCGCGAAAGATGGCAAGTCCGCCGAAAACATGTCGGTCGCCATCTGGTTTTTATTTGGCGCAGTCATGGCGGTGCTCGGCGGCGTCGGCGCATTTAGCTACTCGATCTACCGCCATAGCCGCACGCCGCTCACGCCCGACCAGAAGTTGATTCAGGAAGATCTCGAGAAATATGAGTAGCCTCGCGCTCATCAACGAATTTCTCGGTCAGCCGGCCAACGCGTCCGAGCACGGCTACCAGATCGATCACATCCTCGAATTCTCGCACTGGTTCATGGGCGCTCTCTTTGTCGGCTGGTCCGCCTATTTCATTTTCGTTCTGCTGCGTTTCAATCGCCGCAAACATCCGCGTGCCGATTATCACGGTGTTAAAAGCGCGATCTCGACCCACCTCGAATTTTCCGTCGTGCTCATCGAGGCCGTCTTGCTCATCGGTTTTGCCATTCCACTTTGGGCGAAACGCGTGAACGAATTCCCGCAAACAAAAGACGCCCTCCTCGTTCACGCCGTCGGCCAGCAATTCAACTGGAACTTCCATTTGCCGGGACCGGACGGGCAGTTCGGTCGTCGCGATGTCAATCTGGTCAGTAATAACAATCCGTTAGGCCTCGACCAGCACGATGTCGCAGCCAAGGACGACATCGTCACCACCGGCGAGCTGCATGTGCCGGTGAATCGTCCCGTCATCGTTGAGCTCTCGTCGAAAGATGTGATTCACAATTTTGCGCTCGTGCATATGCGCATCGCCGGCGACGCCATTCCCGGTTCGCTCATTCCGATGTGGTTCAAGCCGGTCAAGACCGGCACCTACGAAATTATCTGCGGCCAGCTTTGCGGCCTTGGCCATTACGGAATGAAAGGAACGTTGGTCGTCGATGACCCTAACGAGTATCAGGCGTGGCTGAAAGAACGTGCCGAGCTCGCGGGTGGCGCTGCCAACGCGCCGCCGCCAACGCAGCGTCCGCCGGGTGAACCTGCGCAAGCCGGTCCCACGCCGGGAACCGTTCCGCCGCCCGGTGCGCCGAAAGTTCAGAATCCGACTTTGCCGCAGGACAAAAACGCCGCGCCTTCGCCAAATCCAAACGGGCAATAACGCGGCGCGTGACGTGGCGCTAAGATCGACATTTTCGTTGTCGGTTCCGTGGCTCAATCGCTTCGCCTGGTTCACCGCTGCTTGCACGCTGCTGCTTATTTGCAGCGGCGGCATGGTCACGAGCAAAGGCTACGGTCTCGCCGTGCCCGATTGGCCGACCACCTTCGGCTACAACATGTTCATGTTCCCGATCTCAAAATGGATCGGCGGAATATTTTTCGAGCATACGCATCGACTCATCGCATCGGTCGTCGGCGTTCTCACCATCATCCTCGCGATTTGGCTGTGGCGCGTGGAAGATCGACAATGGGTACGCTCGTTAGGCCTGATCGCGGTTGCCGCCGTCATTCTGCAGGGAATCCTCGGCGGCCTGCGCGTGACCACGATGCGCGATCAAATCGGAATCTTTCACGCCTGTGTCGCACAGGCCTTTCTCGCGCTCCTCGTTTTCATTGCCTTGGTGAGAACACGGCTTTGGCATTCGCCTTCAGTGGCTGCAAACTCGACCGGTTTAACCGGTCAAGTTTGGAAAATTGCGCTTATGACCACGATTGCGATTTACGTGCAGCTCGCGCTCGGAGCGACCATGCGTCATCAACATCGCGACCTTGCCATTCTCGATTTTCCGACGGCGAACGGCGCGTGGATTCCGGACACGAGTGGCGAAGCGATCGTGAAAATAAATTCGTGGCGTGACGCCCGTGGATTGTCCGATGTGAACGGTTTTCAAATCTGGCTGCAAATGGCACACCGATTTCTCGCGCTCCTCATCGCAATCGGCGTGATCATGACTTTCCTACGCGCCACGAATTCATCGCTGCGTCGATTGTCGATCTTGTGGGCGAGCGGAATATTCATTCAGATCACACTCGGTGCGTGGGTGATTTGGAGTAACAAAGCCGCCGACATCGCGACGGCGCATGTTGCCGTCGGCGCAACGATGCTTTCGCTCGGCGTCTGCATTTGCGCGATCACGGCGCGACTTCAGCGCGTCGATGCAAGATCGACATCTCCATTCGAAGCAGTCATCGCGTGAAAGCCGCCGATTTCTCCGAGCTGATCAAAGCGAGACTCACGCTGCTCGTTTTGCTCACGACCGCGGTCGGCTATTACGTTGCCGCGCGTCCGCCGGTTAATTACGTCGCCTTCTTTCACGTTGTGTTTGGAACGGCCGCAGCCGCATCCGGTGCGGCGGCGCTGAATCAATGGTGGGAACGCAAAGTCGATGCGTTAATGCAGCGCACGCGTGGCCGTCCCGTTCCGGCCGGCCGCATGTCGCCTAACGAAGCGCTCATTGTCGGCAGTACGTTGTCGATCTTCGGCGTGGTCTATCTCGCAATCATGTGCAACACGCTCAGTGCCGCGCTCGCTGCCATCACGATCATCATTTACATCTTCGCTTACACACCGCTCAAGCGCGTGAGCACATTCAACACGCTTGTGGGTACTATCCCCGGCGCGCTGCCGCCAGTCATCGGCTGGGTCGCCGCGCGCGGTCGCATCGATGCGGGCGCATGGAGCCTGTTCGTGATTCTCGTGCTCTGGCAATTGCCGCACTTTTTCGCCATCGCGTGGATGTATCGCGAGGATTATTCGCGCGCGGGTTTCGAAATGATTTCGAGTGACGACCAAACGGGCGAGCGTAGCGCAAGCCAAAGCGTTTTGTTTTCCATCATGCTGCTTACGATGTCCGGCCTGCCCGGTTTCGTCGGGATAGCCAACCTTATCTACGTGCCGGTCGCGGTCGCGCTCAGCGCCGGGTTCGTCGCGGTGGCGATGCGCTTTCTTCGCCTGCGCACGCGCGCGTCGGCACGCACATTGTTTCTCGCGTCGATCATCTACTTGCCGCTGCTGCTCGGCGCGCTTGTATTTACGAAATTATGAATGCGAACACGGCAACGATTTCGCGCGATCCGGCGTTGTGGCGGACAATTTTTTTAGGCGTGCCGCTGATCGTCCTTACGATTCTGTTCATCGTCTGGCGAAGTCAGCTCGCGCATCTTGCCAGCCGCCCGGTCGATTCCTACGGAGCGCTTCCGCCTTTTAACCTTGTCGATCAAGCAGGAAACAAATTCGGCTCCGCTAATCTCGATGGGAAAATCTGGATCGCCGATTTCATTTTCACTTCATGTCCGGGACCGTGTCCGATTATCAGCACACGAATGAGCGAGGTGCAGAAAGCGCTTCGCGATACCGATGTCGATCTTGTCTCGTTCACGGTCGATCCGGAAAAGGACACGCCGGAAGTGTTGCGCGCTTACGCGGAGAAATTGAACGCGCAGCCACAGCGCTGGCATTTTTTGACCGGCCCGAAACCAGCGCTCTACGATTTATCGAAGAATGGATTCAAGCTTGCGACCGACGACAGCGAACCGGGAAATCCAATTCACAGCACGCGTTTCGTCTTGATAGATCGACATGGAAAAATCCGCGGCTACTACGACGCGCTCGCGCCCGACGGGGTCACGAAAGTTATCGCCGACGCGCGCCATCTGCAGCGCGAACAGCCGAAGTGATCAGCGATTGTCCTCGAACCAGCTGATGATTTTGTAGTTGTTGATGATGCCGCCGCTACCGAGCGCTTCGTCATAATGCAGATTGGTCACGCCGGTCATGGTCACAGTTTTGCCGACGGCCGAGCCGAAGACATGACCATTGGTGCCGCCGCCATTTATCGCGACATCGTGCCCCGGCGCATAGACAGCGGCGCTGATCTGGCCGTTGCCGCCGAGATTCACGTGCTTCGACGTGTCGGCCGGCGGCTGAATACCATAGAGTTGTAAATCGAGCGGTTGATTTTTGCTGTTGATGAGACCGTTCCCGCTCACGTCGACATTGCCCACGAAATAAATCTTCGCGCTGACGCCCGGTTGCACCACGATCTGCGCGTTTCCAGTGACGGAAACATCGCCGGTGACGTAAATCTCGATGTAGGTCGTGCTGCCGTCTGGATTGCCGGCGAGGGTAAGGGTTTCGTTGCCGCTGACCGAAATCGCGCTGAGTTGGTAGCGCGAAGCCGACGAACCTTTGCTTGCGCTCGCATTTAATGTCGTCGTGTTAGTCACCGTCGTGACCACTCCATTAATCGCGGACCACGACGGCGCTCCGACTGGAATCGGCTCCTGATAAAAATCGGTGCGCTGCGTGCCGGTAATATTGGCGGCGCCGACGACGGTGCCGGAATTGGTCGCAACATCTCCGTAGATGTGGGCGTTGCCGGCCTCAATCAGATTGCCATCGGTCGCGATGTCGCCGTTTTCTTGACGTTTGGTTACGTCGTAAAGGCCGTTGGTTGATTTCGCGGAATCCGTCGAGTCGTAACTGTCGATCACGATGTTTTGATTCGTTAGGTCGAGCGTGCCGACCGACATGATCGCTTCGGAGAAGGAGGAGATCGGCCGCACGATCGCTTCAACGCGGCGCGACACTTGAGGAAAGCTGACGGCATGAGCGGTCAGGACACCGTCGGTGAACCGTTCGAAGCGCAAGCTGAGTTTTCGCAAACGACTGTCCTGTTTGTTGTCGGGCGCTCGTCCCGGGCCGGTGATCGGCATCGTGCCGCAGGTGCGAATGCGATAGTACTGCCATCCATTATTTGCGTCGAGGAGCGCGGCAGGAGCGTCCACATTCACCGCAATCGTCATCGTTGTTCCGGCCAGGCCGACACTTGGAATAGTCGTTAGGCCATAACTAGCCACGCCGTCCGCTGGCGTGTTGTTCCAACCCTCCCACGCGTGGTTCGGCGGTGGATAAAGAGATTTGCGCAGCTGGACGATCGCCAGGTCGATGCCGGACTCGGCCGCGAGTAATGCTTCCTGCCAGGTGGCGGTTTGCAGCGCGTTCTCGTACTTAGCCGAAACCACGCGCAACACTTCGGCCGCAAGCAGCGACAGGATCGCGATGGAAAGCACAGTCCAGACGAGAATGCTCCCGCGTGTGCGTTGCGATGAAGATGCTCGCATTTTAATAAATACCGATGTGATTGTCGGTCCGCGTATTTCGCAACAGGGTCGTGTTGTAAAACGCCGTCGCCGCAGTTGCATCCGCGGAAGCGCGACCGGCCACGAACGTCGGGTTAAAGATGATGCGCGTGTTTACGACTTTTCCGGAGTCGGTCACATCGAAGACGAAATCCTGCACGTTGACCGCGAGCGCGACCGCTCGCCCGGGGTCCTGTTGTCGAAAAACCGTGCCGCCAGATAAGTAATAATGCACTTTGACCGAGCTGCCGCTGGCGCCGTAATAAACGCCGCCGCTGCCATCGAGCGTTGGAGTTTGCGCGGCTCCGTTGGCGTCGTAATACGGCGGAA
Organism: Verrucomicrobiota bacterium; assembly: GCA_041167105.1. Classification (GTDB taxonomy): domain Bacteria; phylum Verrucomicrobiota; class Verrucomicrobiia; order Chthoniobacterales; family UBA10450; genus JAJPGZ01. The sequence continues at coordinate 13,041 of JBEEGX010000200.1, read as the reverse complement.
TGAAAATTGTGGTGTCGTTGCGCGCCGCCTGCACCACCAGGGCACGTCGCAAATCCATCGCCAGATAATCCGAGATGCGCATTTCGTCAGCGTGATTGGTCGAAAAATCTGTCGTCGCCGTGTAGTTGCGTTCCAAGGCGACGAAGCCGCCGAGCAACGCCGCGCTTACCATCGCGAACAGCACCGTCGCGATGAGCATCTCGGAAACGGTGAACCCTCCCGTGCAAGATCGACATCTCATTTCGCCACCCCTCCTTTGGCCAGGATCGCCACCGTTTGCCGTGTGGTGGCGCGGTCGTTAGGCGATCCGACGTAGCTAATCGACCAAACAACTTTTACCGCCCTCTCATTTAGTAGCGCGTCGTTGCGCACAACGGTACGCACGGAATTGCCAGTGCGCGTGAGCTGGGTCGTCGCGACCGCCGTGCTGTCATAAGGCGAGAGCGTCAGCGTCTCACTGAAGCTCTTCAGGCCTTCGATGCCCGGTGCAGCGGAATTGAGCACATTGGCTTGGAGCCAATCGGCATCGGTCACTTGATGCCAATTCGCAATCCGCAAAGATTCGACGCGTTGTTGCAGCACCTGACTGGCTGCGGCGGTATCGCGCGCCATTTTGATTGTCTGCATGGACGCGCTGTTCATGGTGAAGAGTGAGCCGAGGAAAATCGCGACCAGCCCTAGCGCCATCACGACTTCGATAAGCGTCGTACCATCGCCAGACAGGTCGGAGGGAGCTCTCAGATACACAGCCGCTCACCGAGCAGACGACATGCCTCCATTCTGGCAATTACAAGACGCTTCTGAGTAGCGCCACCCCTGCCCATTACCCGGGTTCCTCGGCAACGACGCGCAGGTAATCGCGATATTCGCTTTTCGGGAGTCGATCGATGATTTTTTCGAGTTGCGCGCGATCGATAAAGCCGGCGCGCAGCGCGACTTCTTCGAGACAGGCGACCTTGAGTCCCTGTCGATGTTCGATGGTGGCGATGTAGTTGCCGGCTTCGAGTAAACTGGTTTGCGTTCCGGTGTCGAGCCAGGCCATGCCGCGACTGAGCAGCTTCACATTCAGCTCGCCTTTGTTCAGGTAGAGTAAATTGAGATCGGTGATTTCCAATTCGCCGCGCGCGGATGGCTTCAACGTTCGCGCAAGATCGACAACTTCCTCGTCGTAAACGTAGAGACCAGGCACGGCGAAATGACTTTTCGGTTTCGCCGGCTTTTCCTCGAGGCTGATGGCTTTTCCGTTCGCATCGAACTCGACCACACCGTAACGCTGCGGGTCGCGCACTTGATAACCGAAAATGCAGGCGCCCTTGTCGATCTTGAGTGCATCGCGGAGGAAATCGAGTTTCCCGTAAAAGATGTTGTCGCCGAGAATCAGCGCCGCGCCTGAATCACCGAGAAATTTCGCGCCGATCAGAAACGCTTGCGCGATTCCTTCCGGTTTCGATTGCTCGGCATACTCGAGTTTGATTCCAAGCTGCGAACCGTCGCCGAGATAATCGCGCAACATCGGCAAATCTTTCGGCGTGGAGACGATCAGGATCTCGCGCAAGCCGCCGAGCATGAGCGTGGCGAGCGGATAACAGATCATCGGTTTGTCGTAAACCGGGAGCAGTTGTTTGCAGACGATCTTCGTTAGGGGAAACAAGCGGCTGCCGGCGCCGCCCGCGAGGAGAATGGCTTTCTTATTCATGCGCCATCCCGAATGGAGATGTCGATCTTACGAAAAGCGGACGTCTTTGCCCGGGTCCATTTCGAAATCGAGCGTGAGTGCGTCGGAGGTGTTCGGCTTGATGATTTCCTCCATGAATTTCACGAAAACGGGGTCTTCACGGAAGATGCCATATTTGTCCATCGATTCGAAATCGATCGCGATGAAGAAAGGCCATTCCAGTTCGGGATCGACGCGCTTGCCGCATTTGATGTTCTGCACTTCCGAAATTTTCAGCAGTTGCATGCGGGCATTCATCATCATCTCTTCGACGCGCGCGGGCGTGACCTCCGGTTTCAATTTGTAGAGGACAACGTGGTGAATCATGAGCCTTAGGTATTAGGCGTTTCCGGTGGGTGGCGCAAGTGGGAATGCGGTGGCGATTTCGTCCGCGGCGCGGTAGAAACGTGGCGATGGAAGAAGACGGAAAAACCCCGGTCGGAAGATCGACAACTGCAAGATCGACAATCACTGCGTCTTGGTCGCGCGTGGTCGCGCTGTTGCCGAAACAGGACTGGTTCGTGATCGGGTGGGCGCTCGCGATGATGGCGTTGTTGTTCCTCTACGGACTCAGCGCGATCCACATGTTCGAAAACAAACGGCTCCCGACCTGGCACGCCGCGCTCAATAACTGGAGCCGCTGGGACGCGCTCACTTTTCTCGCAATCGCCGAGCACGGCTACACCAAAGGCAACCGGCTGGTGGCGTATCCGCTCTACCCGTGGCTGACGCGCGCGGTCTCGTGGGTGACCCAGGATTATTTCACGAGCGCGTTCGTCATCTCGACCATCGCATCGATTGTCGCGGCGGTTTTATTTCGCCGGCTGGTCCGGCTCGATTTTCCGAACGCAGTCGCGCAACGCGCCGTTTGGTTTTTCCTGATTTTTCCCACTTCGTATTTTCTGCACGTCAATTACACCGAGAGTTTGTTTCTCGCGCTCGTGTTCGCGTGTTTGCTTTCAGCGCGGACGGAGCGTTGGCCGGAAGCTGGCGCGCTCGCGGCGATGGCGACGATGACACGCGCGAACGGGCTGGTATTACTACCGGTGCTGTGCGTCGAGGCGGTGCAACAATGGCGGACGCAACGTCGCTGGCGCTGGCATTGGCTCGCCATTCTCGGCATTCCGCTTGGCTACTGCGTCTATCTCGCGATCAATCATCATGTCGGCGGCAGCGCATTCGCGTTCATGGAAGTGCGGCGAAAAATTTTCCGCACGCAACCGGCCTGGCCGTGGCACGGCATCCATGAATTGATCGGTAGTTCACACCAACGTCCCAATCAGGCCGAGATGGTCGCGGTGCAGGAACTCGTGTTCGTTTTCCTCGCGCTTATCTGCACGATCATCGCCTGGTTCAAATTGCGACCGAGCTATGCGACCTGGATGACGGTGAGCTGGCTTGGGTTCGCCGGGCTCGCGTTCATTCAAAGTTCGCCGCGATATTGTTTGGCGCTGTTCCCGATGTTTATTCTGTTCGCGCTTTGCGGGCGCAATCGTGTTTGCCACGGCATCATTACGATTTGGTCGCTGCTCTACATGGCGCTGTTCGCGAGCTTGTTCGTGCGCGGCTGGTGGGCGTTTTAGATCGATCCCGCCTTCGCTAAAGCTGAGGCGTGACAGGCAATCGTAACCAGCGGTCGAGCCGATCGGATTTCAACAGCGCAACGCAACCGCCGATTCCGAACAGTGACAACAATGTTCCAACGTAATCAGACGCGGTCTTAACGTAACGGAAACGAATCGTGCCCGGCCCCAGCGGCACTTGCATGAAGGCGGAATGTTCGACGCCGGGAAGTTTGACCGTGGTGATGGGCAACGCCGCGCCATCGCGCGTCGCGTGCCACTTCGGATAACTCGACACGTTCAACCGCAATGTTCCTTGCGCACCGGCGCCGGCGCGCAACACAATTTCATCATCGCCGAACGACACGAGCTCGACCGCGCCGCTGCCGTTAATTTCAAACGGCATCGGATTCCAATCGCGAAATTCGTAGAGCAAAATTTTCCCGCGAAATGTTTTCAGCAATGTCAGGTCGGGTCGCGCTGACAGCGGCACGTGCGAAAGCGCGTAACGGACGTTAGTCGCGCGCAGCGCCGTCTGAGATGACGAATTGATTTGGTATTTGAAATGGCCGGTGGGCGTGTGGTCGATCTTGTAAAATGGATACGGCACTTCGATGGCGAGATCGGCGAAATCGTGATCGTTCGCTTCGAAGCCGTGCGCGATGCGAAAAAACCCCTGTTGTCGATCTAACGAAGTCCGCGTCCATGCGATGAAGTCTTCCCGGGCCCGGCGATCCTTTCGATCGGACATCCACACGGTCGGCCGCTTCACTTCCCATTTCACGAACGACGCCAGAAAATAAAACGCGAGCGGACCGACGATGACGGCCACCAAAGCGGTGAGCGCGGCGTGGCGTCGGATATCGATCTCGTCGGCGGCGCCCTCATGTTTGCCTAACGATTGCACCATGCGCCAGGTGGCGACCATGCCGAAACCGGCGGCGCCGTACCAAAACGGTTTCGCCAGCATCAAGAGCCGCGTCACGATGATGTGTTTGTCGAGCCACAAGGCGACATGCTCGCCGAAGAAGGCGGCGAAACTGGTGCTCGAGAGAACGATCGCGACGAAAACGAAGATCGACATGAACAATGCCAGGGTTCGGCGCGCCCCGAGCAGAGAGATCGCACCGACAAATCCGAATGCGGCCGCAAACGGATTCATGCGATTGAAAAACTTCCCATCCGAAAGCGCGCCGCCGATTTTTTTCAATGATTGCCCGTGTTCGCCTAGATCCAGCGCGTACGGCGTTGCTGCGATGTACGGCACTAGCCAGTAACTCGCGATCAAGACCGCGATGATCACGATAATGCTGATCGCAAGAAGACACCGCGGCCACGGCGTCGGCGCGCCGGTGATGTAGCGGCAGACGCACAATAGCGGAAGCGCGATGGCCACGAAAATTAGATGCAGCGGGTGACAGAGAAAAGCCGCGCCGATAGAAACCGCCGCGATGACAATTCGGCGATTGTCGATCTTGTCGAAGAGCGCGTTGATTTGTAGAAGCGCGATGAGCATCGGCGCGACGCCGAGCGGCGCCGCCCACACACCCACATCGACCGTGTAAAACCAGCCGCCGATGTCGTTGCTGCCGGGATCGGTCAGTAAAAAGACAACCGCGATGAGCGCGGCCACGTGCGATTGCACTGCGCGACGGACGAAAAGATAAATGGCCGAACCGAGAGCGAAGTAAAAAAAGAAAAACGCGAGCGCGTAAGAATATCCAAGGCTGAGTGTGCCTAACGAAAGCGCGCGAATGCCGAGAACGAGAAGATCGGCCCCGATGGGATAGACGACATTCTGCGGATAACCGGCGAACCAGGCGTGACTCCACGTCCACGGCGAAAACGGATGATGAAGCAAGGTGTGGCCGAATTGCCAAATGCGAAAGAGATGGACCGGGTGGTCGTGACCGATCGGATAATCGCCGCGCAAACAGCGCCGCAACATCACCGCGACGAGCGCGAACACGAGCGCGATGCAGATGGCGTCGCGACCGCGTTCGCTTTGCGCGAAACGCGTTACGCCTTGTCGCGTTTGCTCTATGTCGATCTTGCGCGGAAGTCGCACGGCCGCGAGCATCGTCTCAGCGAATCCGCGCGAACAAGATCAAATTACTTTTTCCAATCGAGCGCGCCTTTTTTCAGCGCGTAAACATACCCGATCATCAGGATCGAGATGAAGCTGAGCATGCTCCAGAAAATCGTCGAGCCGTGCGCGATTTGTTCCCGGTACACGACCGCCCACGGATACATGAACACGATTTCGAGATCGAAAAGAATAAAGAGCATGGCCACGAGATAGAACTTCACGCTGAAACGCGGTTGCGCTTCGCCCTGCGGAATCATTCCGCACTCGTAAGCCATGTCTTTCGCAGGCGTGCGCTTGCCGGTTTTGCCGACGAGCACGCTCACAATTAAAGCGGAGGCGGCGAAAATAATTGCGACAATGATCTGCAGAAGGATCGGCAGATAATCGCGCGCCATGTCGCGTCGCTCGTTAGATCGACAACGTTATTTCGTCGCCGTTGCCGGGACCGCGAGGCGATTGTGCGGGATATGGCCATTCTGCGGGATCAGCGACTTCGCCAGCGCCGAGGGCAATCCTTTGTATTTCTTGCCGTTCTTCTTCACCGCGCCGCGCGCGACGAGGTTCTGCAATTTCTCGTAGGCACGGAGGCGGAGCATCTCCTCGCCGCCGCTGGCCGCATTACGCGCCCGCAGATTCTCGTGCACGATGTCGAAAAGCTCTTTGAACTCGTAAGACGCACGCCGCGAGAGAACCGCCACTAATTCCTCAGTGACCAAATCAGGAACTCGGCGCGAGAACGCATTTTTCTTCAGGATAGCCATAGGGCGAAAAGAATAGCATGTTTTCATTGCACCGCAGCAGAATTATCAATCACGCAGGGATTTCCTGTGTTTGCGCCGAAATGGCGCGCTTCACGGCCTGCGGCGCGGCGTCGGGGAGGCCGTCGGCAGCGCGAATCCCGACATTTCCCGGCCGAATCCGCCGAGAATCGCCAGCGCAATTCCAGTGTGATTCAACGTGAGCGGACCGATGGAATCGATGACGTAACCGCCGTTAGTTTCGCGCTGCGAAGTAGTCATCGGGCTCAAGTGCTTCGTCACCACTTCGACCGGCGGAATCCGCGCAAGATCGACATAATTATTTGCCGACGGCATGAACGCGGCGCCGAACATCAACATCGGCCGCATCGCCGCATCCAGCCGCGAATACAACAGCGCAAGATCGACATACGCGAAAGAATTTGTCGGCGCCGGCAGCGAAGACGCCGCCGATTTGTAAGCCGCAGAATTTGCGAGACCTGAAGACGGATTCGCGTTGCGTTGCACGGCTGCATCGACCGAAGCGACGTCGACACCGGCGAACATCACGCGATTCGTGATCGCGATTGTCGGGCGCAATATCAGAAATCCCGGCGCCGATTGCATGGCGATGTAATGCGCGCCGTTGCGGTCGCTCTCGATCCAGTTTGCGTCATGATCGGCCGCATGCGCGAGCGCGGTCGCGAGTTGTTTCGCGCGCGCAAAATCTTTCACCGGAAATACAGCGACGCCCGCCGGCCAATGCGCATTCGCCGGCCAGTCGCCGATCACGCCCACTTCCGAGCCGAAAGCCGCCTGCCAGTCCGCCGCGCTAATGTGCGCGGCCGCGAGCGCGCCGGAAATCTTTTGCAAGGCGCCGCCGAAAATTCCAACGCCGCTCGTTTGATCGACAAGTGCAAGCTGCGTCGAAAAATTCAGGACGCTAGCGACGTAAAGAAATGTGTCCGGCGTTCCGAGGGAGAGCGATTCGCGCGTCAGCTTGGCATCACTTGTCGATCTTGGCGTGGCGACAAAGATGGTGTCGTGAATCTTCCCATTCTCGAACCGGCTCGCGCCGCAAATGGAATTGACCTGCGTGTCGCGGAGCGCGGGAAATTGTTGCGCGATCGGTTTCGGCTGCAGATAAAACGCGAGTGCGTAGCTGCCGGGCAACTCCGCCATCGCCCCGCGAAAGTTTTCGTCCGCCGCGAGAGTTGATTGTCGATCTTGCGCGCGGTTATCGGCGCGATCGAGCAACGCTTTCAAATCGGCGACATCGTTCGCGGCGAAGAACCATTCGCGATCGAAAACTTGAGCGATCGAAAGCGAGCCGACATGGACGATGTCGATCTTGTGTTGCTCGTAATCGAGACTCTCGCGACCGCTCGCATTCGGCAGCCAGCGATTGACGACGCGTTGCGCAAGCTCCTGACTTCCGTGAAAACGAAATCCACCGACTAAATGCGGCGCGTTATTCGTGAGTGAGGTCAGCGCGACGAACGCGTTTTCGACACCGAGCTTTTCCAAATCGGAATCTGTTTCCGTCTCGTGATTCGCGAGCGGACCGCGCAAAAATTCCTGCACCGCCGGTTCGCGGTAGAGCTGATAGATGTCGCTGCGTTTCCATTCCGAGCGCGTGCGATTGAGGTCCGGCAGATGCGCGAAAGCAACGGTGTCGCGCGGCAGCAAAGACGTTACGGCAGTAGATGTCGATCTTGTGCGAGTTCGCCAGACATACGCGCCCGCGCCGACGATGAGCGCAGCGATGACGATGAAGATGAGTGCGCGTTTCACGGATGATCAAACCTCACACAAAGGACACGAAGGACACAAAGGGACACGAAGGTAGCGAGGGAAATCAGTTTTACGAATCCGTTGTGTTCGTTGTGTCCTTTGTGAACGTCGTGTGAGGCCTAAGCCCGCGGATGAAATTGTCGATGTACCGCTTTTAAGCGCTGTTGATCGACATGGGTGTAAACCTGTGTCGTGGAAATGTCGGCGTGGCCGAGCATTTCCTGAATGATGCGCAGATCGGCGCCGTTGCTTAACAGGTGCGTAGCGAAGCTGTGCCGGAGCAAATGCGGATACACATTCGCTTCGAGGCCGGAACGTTTCGCGTGCGTTTTCACGATTTGCCAGATGCGCGTGGTTGTTAGGCGGGTGCCGCGCGTGGAAAGAAAAACTTCGCTGCCGCTGCGCCGCTTCACGAATTTCGGGCGCTCGTTCGTCACGTAATTTGCGATCGCTTCGCATGCTTTGCGGCCGACAGGAACGAGCCGAGTTTTGTTTCCTTTGCCGGTCACGCGCACGACGCCTTGTTCAAGATCGACATTCTCCAGGCGCGCATTCGCGAGCTCGGAAATGCGCAGGCCGCTGGCGTAAAGCAGTTCGACCATGGCGCGATCGCGCAAACCGAGCGGCACATTTGTGTCGATGCTTTCGATGAGTTGCTGCACTTGCAGCTCGTTCAACGTTTCGGGCAGATAACGTTCGATGCGCGGCAACGGCAGCGCTTCCGCCGGGTCGCGCGCGACCTCGCCTTTGCTCGCGAGATAACGGAAGAAAATTTTCAGCGCGACGACGATGAGCTTGATCGACGATGCCGAAAGCCCGCTTCGTTTTCGCGTCGCGAGATAATCGGACAACATCGACAAGGTGATTTCGCGGACATTGTCGATCTTGCGCGAAGTTTTCGCCCATTGCGCGAATTCGTTGAGCGAGCGCTGAGTCGAGAGTTGGTAATTATCCGAGAGTCCGCGCTCAACTGCGAGGTAACGGATGAAGGAGTCGATGGCGTGCTCCACGTTCGGACTGTAGCGGCTGTCTATGACTGCCGCACGAACTTCGGCGGTCGTAGACTGCCGCTACAACCGAGGCATCGCTCACCGCCCGTAAAGCCGGCGATAATCTCCTTCTCCAATCGGTCTGCCTCCGAAGGATTTCGAAATCGAACATCGTAGCCCTCGGCGCGTCTAATATCGCGGAGGTTGGAACTCGAATGGTTGAATCGGAGATTTTCCGATAACACAACGCGACTCGCGCCCGCTTTGCGGGGTTATTGACAAGTGAACGGCAATTGTTCGATGCTTTCTTAGCGATGAGTTTGGATTTGAACACAATTCTGAAGGATTGGCCGCATGAGCCGGGCGCGATCAAGGTGCGCAAGATCGTCGGGCTCGACGGCCGGGAGAAATTGCAGCTGCGCATCGACCTCGGCATTCTGCAAATGGAGATGCACGGCCGGCCCGATGGCCAGCGGCCGCACGGCGCGGAATCGCTGCTGGGGTATCATCAATTGCGCGCCTCGCATGCGCAAAGTCGCGGCGACACTTACGAGCTTTCGCCGGAACAATGCGCCGAGCTGCAGCAGGAAGGCATTCAGTATTATCATCGCTACCTGAGCTTGTTTCAGATCAGCGATTACGCCGGCGTCGTGCGCGACACCCAGCGCAATCTTGAGCTCTTCGACTTCGTCGTCAGCCACACCGATCGCGAAGAGGTCGCGTGGAGCTTGCAACAATTTCGGCCCTACGTGCTGATGATGAACACGCGCGCCAAGGCGTCGATCCTCCTCCAGCAAAATAAATTTCCGGACGCGATCAAAGAAATCGAGCGCGGCCGGGATGGGATCGTCGATTTCTTCCAAAAATCGAACTTCCCGGAACTGGCGACGAAAAGTTCCGAGATCAATTTCCTCGAGGAATGGCTCTCCGAAGTGCGCGCGAAACGGCCGCTCTCGAAGCTGGAAGTGATGGAGCGGGAGATGGAAACGGCGATCGCGAAAGAGCTTTACGAACGCGCCGCCGAATTACGCGACGCGATCAAGCAATTGCGGGCGCAGGAAACGCACGCGCACTAATCCAGAGGTCAAAGGTCGGCGAGTTGCGCGGAATTGATGATCGACACCTAGCGCAGGAAACGCAGCTGCGGCGTTATGGAATATCGATCGTTTGCAAAACGCCCGGCCGAGTTTTCGTCACTGCCTGCTGAATCATTTCGGCCGCTGCACGCAAGCGACGAAGATCGTTGGTCGAAAGAAGAAGCACCGCGATGTGATATCGCGTGAGGTTCTGCTGGTACTCAATGTTCTGGTCTGCGGTGATAAACAATTCGAATGCAACTTCGGCCAGCCGCAGTAAGTCGCCATTGGCTTTTCCACTCCAACCCTGTTCTTGCACGGTGCTGCAGTCGTGACCGGCCAATACTTGCCGGATTTGTCGTGGGACTGATTCGTCCAGTAGAATCGTCACGCTGCTTCCAGCAATGCGGTCTCTGATCGTTCCAAGACGCGGCACGCCAGCTCACGCGACACAGTCGGAAAACAATCGAGGAATTCCTCGAGCGTGTAATTTTTCTCGAGATACTCAAACAAGGTTTTCACGGGGACGCGAGTGTTCTTGAATACCGGTGTGCCGCCGACGATCTGCGGGTCGACAGTGATCAGATCATTCGCATTCATGTGCTTTCAGCTTAGCGCGATTTGTGGGCCGAGGAAACAACGAACGGAATCGAGTTGATTCGCGCGGGGCGTTTTGTCAGTGTCATCTCGCAACCGATTCGATGATGCGAAGGATTACACCGACTCTGATTTTGATGTGCGCGACATTGTGCATGTCGATCTTAGCGACGTCGCCGGCGTCCGCCGGTTACCCGAAGAAAAGCAAAGACAAATCGACTCCGGCGGCGGTGGATAGGAACGACAAGATCACCGCGCTCCATCTCACGTCGGTCATGATCACCGTGGCGGCGACGCATCAAGGCAAGGAATACAAGATCACGCCCACGACGAAATACACCGTGAACGGCCAGCCCGGCACGCTGAGCAGTCTCGCCGTCGGCATGGACGTAACCGTCACGCCCGCGCCTAACGACGCCACGACCGCAGCGGCGATCGACGCGAAATCGCGGCGGTAGTTCCGGAAGTTCTGGACAGAATTAACAGAATTTACTGGATGTCCGGGTCTGTCGGAATCTGGAAACCAGAAACCCAGGAAATAATCTGCGGGAATCTGCGAAATCTGTGGATCAAATCAGGACTAAAGGAAATTAAGTCCTGACAATTTGGTTGGTCCTGTCTAGAACCTAACGAGTGCGATTGTTGATCGAAGTCCTGGTACTCGGCGCGCTGATTTATCTCTGTTGGGAAAAACCTTTTCGCGACTACACGCCGTGGACTAAGCCACGAGCGGCTCATGGCCCAACGACATCTGCACCTTCTGGAGCATGGATGTGGGATCCGAATCGAAAAACACCTCTTGATCGTCCCTCTTACAATCAAAATGACAAGCCGCAGGGAAAACCGTAATCGCGTATGCGGCTGCTGATTGAAGTTTTTATCGTCAGCGCGCTGATCTATCTCGGCTGGGAAAAACCTTTTCGCGATTGGTTGCCGTCACATGGCAGCGGCGTGACGAAAGCAACGCCGGCACCAGCAGTGCAACTGCAGCCGTTTGCAAGATCGACATCTACTCCTGCGACGGCACTTGCGCCCGTAGCGACGCCCCAGTCTGCTGCATCACGTTCAGGCTCATGGATGTTCGACCCAAATCGTCGGTCGCCACTTGATGCGCCGCGGAAGTCCGCGACTCCGCATTAAGCAAGTCACCTCGTCGTGAATGAGATTTGGACGGGCCACATCGGCACGCGCTTTGCCGAAGAAAAACCGATGTCGTGGTTATTGTTTAACTCGAGTCGGTACTGCGTTGCTGGTTTGAAACGATACGGGAGCGTAAACGTTCGACCGTCTGCTGAATAACCGAACTGCAAACGCGGAACGTCGACCTGATTTCCGCCTTCGCTTAGGTGAAGGCCATGCTTCTTGCCGTTCATTGGCCGATCGAAGACGAGAGTGATCGCGCTCAGTTTTGCGGCATCAATGCCTTGCGCTGCGTTTTCTGGAATCGCGCGAATCAATGCTGGCGGTGTATCGTCAGGCGCAGGATTTCCGGCAGTTTGAAAGACAAGGAATGTTGGCGCGAGCGAGATTCCTTTTTGATTCTGAAAACCAACACCGGGCAGCCCGCGCTCGTTAAGCGCGCAAATATAAACGTGGCCGGGATCGAGATGGACGTCGATGCTGCAGGATCTCCGGTCTTCGGAGAAGTTCGTATGCAATGTCGATGCGGGACTTAACACATCGAGACCAACCCAATCTGTCAACGTCCCACGAAGCGGCTGGTCAAACATTAACGAAACCGTTTTCTGCGTCGCGGCGTTTACGTTCGTTGCCCAAAATGACGGCGACGTTGACACGAGCGTTAGCGGTTCAGCGACTGCCAACGACGCGAAGCAAAAAAGTATTCCGCTCGAAGCGAGGATGCAGCGGTTCATTCCGTAACTACACGGTTCGCGATAATCGTGTACGTGCTGTCCGATGTCTTAATAGCGTCAGGGTTGGAGCCCTCCGGCGCAAATGCTGCGCGACGTTCAACAAACGCCTCACCTAAATATTCGGCGAGAACGAGGCCCTTTTTCATAGCTTGCCCAACGTAAAGTATCCGGAAGGAATTTCCTCGCGTCGTGATTGAGTTCGTGATTTCGCGGAACTCCTGCTCAACCTGCATGTCTTGGTGGATGTTCCCATTTGTTGGTGCTTCGTTCGACGTGGTCGCGTTCGTTCTGAGCATGCTGTAATTCACAGTGGATCGATTAGATGATCCGGTTGTTCCGCTACCACCCGGGCTTGAGTTTACGAGACGGCTAATGACGGAGGCGAGATCGCCAATTTGAAAAAACGGTCTGAGCGGATTGTTGTCGACCGGTGTGTTTGGATCGATGCGGTGATCAAAAATTGTGGTCCCGGTGGCGGCGCCGGTGTTGGTGCACAGCCGATTTACCATCGCCTGTGTTAACGAAGGAAGTGTCGCGACCGCTTCACCGAAAAATAGCGGCGCTAACGCGTGCTGTTCCGTAGAACCATAACGCTGTTGAGTGTTGATG
>JBEEGX010000199.1:0-27202 GCA_041167105.1 Verrucomicrobiota bacterium | reverse complement strand
ACAATCAACAACCGGAGCGATACGCGCGATTAGGGCTTTGGTTCGTCGGCGCGCTCTTCGCCATCTTCGCTTTCCGCTCGTTTTTGTGGCTCTACTACATCGACGGTGCGGAATGGAAAATTCAATCACCTAACAACCTCGGTGATCTCGCCCTTCACCTCACCTACATCAAAAATTTCGCGAGCGGCGTGCATCTCTGGCCCGACAATCCCATCTACATCGCGAGTAAGATGCGTTATCCGGCCGGCGTCGATCTCTTCAACGCGCTGCCGGTGATGCTCCATGTCGATCTTGCGCAAAGCCTCGTCTGGATCGGTTTGCTCGGCTCGTTAGGCACTTTCTACGCGCTCTGGCGTTGGGGAGGAGAATTCACCGTCGCCGGATTTCTTTTCAATGGCGGCGTCGCCGGTTTTCAATACCTCCGCACGTTCGAGTTCAAAGATTACCAGGGGGTGAACGACATCGCGTGGAAAAGCATTCCGCTTTCCATGTTCGTAACCCAACGCGGCTGGCTCTACGCCTTTCCGGTGGGACTGCTGCTGCTTTGGCATTGGCGCGAAAAATTTTATTCTAAAAATGGAGGGACGACCTCTGTGTCGTCCCAAGAATTTGGGACGACACAGAGGTCGTCCCTCCATGTTGGTTTACCCTTCGCGGCCGAGCTCGCGCTCTACGCCTCGATGCCGCTCTTTCACGTGCACACATTTCTCGCGCTCTCATGCGTGCTCGTCTTTCTTTTCGCCGGCGGCGATGCGGCGATGCGACGCCACATCGCCTTGCTCATCGGCGGCGCGTTTATCCCGGCGACATTTTTCGTCTGGCTCGTGAGCGACAACTTCCACGCCGGCTCGATGATTCAATGGAGCCCGGGCTGGGTCCGCAACGATCACACACTCGGCCGTTCATCGTTCATCGATTTCTGGTTCGTCAATTTCGGAATCCTCATGCCGCTCGTGCTCGCGCTTGTTGTCATGTGCCTCACGCGATTTTGGAAAACGGAGCTCAAGCCCGGCGAAAAATTTCCCGAGGACGCCGCCTTCCTTCTTCCCGCGATCGCAATTTTTCTCGCCGGCATTCTCTTCAAATTCGCGCCGTGGGAATGGGACAACCTCAAGCTCATGGTCTGGTCCTACTTTCTCGTGCTGCCGTTTTTGTGGACGAATCTCATTTCGAAATGGTCGGAGCCGGTGCGGGTGGGTGTTTGCATAGCGCTCTTCGGTTCCGGATTCGTTAGTCTCTTCGGCGGGCTGGCCGCGAGTAAAGATGGATTCGGTCTGGCCAATCGCGGCGAAGTCGATGGCGTCTGCGCCGGTGCAGCCGTGTTGCCGGAGGAAGCGCGCTTCGCCAGTTATCCCACTTACAATCATCCGCTGCTGCTCAATGGACGCAAAGTCGTGATGGGTTATCCCGGTCATCTTTGGACGCAGGGATTCGATTACGGCAAAGTTGAAAACATTTTGCGCAATCTCATGAACGGCGCGCCGAATTGGCGTGAAGCCGCGCGCGTTCTCGGTGTGCGTTATCTCTTTTGGGGTCGCGAAGAAAAAATCAATTACGCCACCAGTCATCGGCCCTGGGAAACGGTCGCGCCGATTGTTTCCGCCGGCGACTGGGGAGCGATCTACGATCTGAACGCGCTTGAGCCGAATGTCCCGCGCTCGTTAGGGGACAAACCTACTCCGCCGTAATCGGTCACCGATGGAACTGTGACGTAGCGTGTGCCGTCATCTAACGAGACAGAGCTCAGCCACCGCTGGCGAGAGCGAGCGTTGCTAAGATCGACAACTGTTTCATACCGAAAATTGAGAAAACGCACCGGCCAGCGGTTGGCTGGAGCGCTTGGTTAGGCGTAGTGGCTCACTCATCGGATGGGACGAAAATAGGAAATAGCTGTTATCGTCGGGCCGTGCGACGCGTTCGTCACAACCCCGGGCGGAATCGGGTGGGAACGGAAGATTCCGATCACGCGCGTGCGCCGATGATGTCCGCTCCAAGCATCTAAAATATCTTTGGATCGTTTCGGGTGCGTTGTGGGATCCCACGTCACCGGATCGATGTACACACTAGCATCAAAAGGATTGCCACGCTTCGACGTGACGGAGTCAGGCCAGAGGAAACTATCTTCCATGCCCGCGGTGTAGAAGCCGGTCACATCAACTCGCTGCTTGTCGTACTTGTCAGCGTGCGCGAGCAACTCGCGCACGCTGACCTTAGGCGGCGCCGGAGATGCTGCGAAGGTCGCGCCACATACGAGCAGCAGCGCTAAAGTAATGACGCGCGTCATACGCCTAACGAGAAGGAGCTGAGCCGCCGCTGGCGGGAGCGAGCGTGGCAAACATGGAAAACTGTTTCATAAAATCAAAATGTGGATTTCACAGCGGCCAGCGGTTGGCTCAGCGATTGGTTAGATGAAAAGCGGTGCTTCATCGCGTGCGTGACGCCCAAAGAACATAACTCGACAGACCAGCTCCGGCGAGAATGGCAACCAAACCGTAAAGGCGAGACTGCCGAGGTGTGACATGCTCGATAAGTGTCTCTTGTCGATTCTTCGGAAAATTGGTGGCACGACCGAACGTGAAATCTTGCGGAAGCAGCAATGCGAAAAAGCCGCCGACAATCAAAAGCGTTGCAATAAGCAGCGCGACTTTGTCTGTGGTCTCGAATCGCGCGGTCATTTCATCTAACAAGAGTTATACCGAATTTTTCGGCCTAATTCCATTATAGACCGCAATTTTGTGCCTAATCATGCGGCGATGCGTGTGAGCACGATTTGCCCACGCGCGACGACCGTTTCATCGACAATCGCTTCGACATCGAATTGCAGCAGTTCGTCCACTTCGCCGGCTTTCTTCGCGCGTAATTTTATCCGTTCGTTCGGTCGGACCGCGCGAAAAAATTTCATCTGCCGTATGGCCGACAACAAAAACTGCGGCTTGGACTCCGCCCGTCCGGCTCGGACTGTCGATCTTGCACTGGCCGCCGCGATGCCGGCGGTTTGCGCGAGCGCTTCGGTCAGAATCACGCCCGGCACGAGCGGATTGCCGGGAAAATGTCCGGCGAACATGGGCTCGTCAGGCTCGAACCACGTCTCGCATTCGGCGGCCGAACCAGACTCACGATTCAACACGCGCTTGACGAATACAAACGGCGGCCGATGCGGCAACCCAAGATCGACATAATCATTTTTCACAGCCACAACCTCAACGTTCCGATCGAAGGCTTAATCATCTTGCCTCGATAGGTGACAGTTAATATAACGAACCGACTAGATGTAAGAGAAACTCTTGTATATGAAAACTCCCCTGTTTAGCGCACTCACATGCGCCTTTTTTGTTTTCAGCACGATGTCGATCTTTGCCCAAGGTTCGCTCGCGCCGCCAGGCCCGCCGGCGGCGACAATGAAGTCGTTAGACCAAATCGAAGCGCGCACCCCGATTTCCTCGACGCCGTTCAACATCTCCAGCGCCGGTTCTTATTATCTGACGAAAAATCTCAGCGTAACCAGCGGTGATGCGATTACCGTCACTGCCAATAATGTCACTGTCGATCTTAACGGATTCGCGATTACGTCGACCGAGGCTTCACCAGCGGGCGCGGCGGTTTTGATCAGTGGGACTCGCACCAACATTCACGTGTTCAACGGCAATATTTCCGGAAACGTCGCTTACAATGCCGGCACGTACAGCGGGACAGGATTCGCTTACGGCATCTATTGTTCGGGCGTTCCGAAAAACATCCGCGTTTCCCGGGTTGGCGTTTCCGGCTGTTTGGTTCACGGAATATATCTCAGCGTCGGTTCGTCGAGCGTGGTCGAGTTTTGCACGGTGCAGGTGATCGGCAGTCAAGGCATCGTCGCCGATACCGTGACCAATTCGACCGCCGATTTTTGCGGCAGCTACGCCATCTTCGGCACGACGGTGGCGAATTGTTATGCCGAAGGCGCGTTGAACGGCACCGGCATTCGCGCGTTTGTCGTTCAGAATTCCTGGGGACTGAGCTACGGCACTGGGTACGGCATCACCGCCGTAAGTACCGCCATCGGTTGCTATGCGAAAAGTCTGAATGGCACCGCTCTCATAGCTGGAGATTTGGCCGTCAATTGCTTCGGAGAAAGCTACAGCGGCAGCGGGTTTGGTGTCAGCGCCAACGTTGTAAGTAACTGCAGCGGCTATGCCAGTGGCGCTGGGCACGGGATCAGATTTTTCGCCATCGGCAGTATGTGCACCGGATATTCCGATAACTTGGGCGAGGCGCATGTTCTCGGAAACGGGGCCGCCGGACCGCTCAATTTGCCGTAACTCTCAACCCGCGACGTTGAGTTACCCGGTGACGAAATAGGCGAACTTCCAACTGCCGCCTATGCGACGAACGCCGGCGCGGTAGCCATCGTAGTGCAGCGATTTGTCCGCGAATTGCGGCGGCGCGACCATGTAACCTTCATCGCCCTGCACGAATTTCTCCGAAAGAATTCCTTCCAGCTCGGGCCAGATATTTTGTTCGTCCCAATATTTAAACACGCCCTCGCCTTCCAGCGGCGGATTCAATTGATAACCGAAGTCCGACGTCATCATCGACGCGAGCGCGTTCATGTCGTGCGCGGCCACAGCTTTTCGCAAGCGGCCGATGAACCCGTCAAAATCGACATCGGTCGTGTCCTGGCGCAAGTCGGCTTTGGTTTTCTTCTGCAGCGCCTCCTTCTTCGCTTTTTCCTTCGTCGTTTGGCAACCGGTGAAGGCGAAGAGCAGCGCGAGCAGCGAGACCGTGAAGATTCTCATCGGCTGTAGGATGAGCAGTTGTGGTCAGAATTCAAGGAGGTGCGTCGCCGGACCTGATGCGGGTGTTTGATGAAGACCCAATAGAACGCGTGGATAAGATCGACAAGTGAGGCTGGCGGACTTGTTAGGCGAAGCGGCCCCGTGCGCAACGCGCGAAAAAAATTCTCCACCGTCAACTCCGCCGGTCGCGGAATGGATGTGTAATGACATCCGAACGCATGCAGACGATGCGCATCGGAAGTGGCGATGAGCGGCTTGCGAAATTTCTTCGCGATACGCGCGGCGCGGCGGTTCGGATTAAACATCCATTTGTGAAAATGGCAGAGCTCAATTCCATCGAAGCAATCGATCTCTTCGATTAATCGCGGGCCGATCGAGCCGCCGAGCACATAGAACGGATGCGGCGCGAAAGTGAAAATGGAATCGCCGCGCCGCGCCCGCAGCGCGCGTAAGTCCGCGAATGTGCGAAGATCGACAACTTCATCTGCGGTGACGTTGAGCACGATCACGTCCGCGCCTTCCAGCCGCATCTCCGCCGCGGAAAGGAGCAGAATTCCCATGCGCCGCGCGTCTTCGAAAACTTCCGCGCGATCGAACACCGCATCGTGCAGCGTGATCGCGAGCACGCCGAAGCCTAACGACTGCGCCTTCTCCAGAAGCTGATGCGCGGAGTAATCGATCACGTCTTTCGGATCGTCGAGCGTGTGAATGTGGAGATCGACCTTGATCCAGTTCTGATTGTCGATCTTACTCATGTTCCTGCTCATGCTCATGCTCGATGGATTTCGATCAGGAGCAAGAGCACGAGCAGGAGTAAGAATGCGACAAAGCGCTTGCGAGCGAAGATCGACAATTTACTTTAAGCCGCTCAGTTGCTCGGGTGGTGAAATGGCAGACACGTACGTTTGAGGGGCGTATGCCGAAAGGCATGGGGGTTCAAGTCCCCCCCCGAGCACTTCTTGTTGGATTCGCGGATGATTATTCTTGTGATCACGCGCGATGCCGAACACTCTCGCGCCAGCCCCGACCCCGCACTTAAGACCGCGACGGTAAAAGAAGGTTTCGCTGTAAGAGTCAACTCGGCCCCGGCTTTTGAGTTGCCTCTTATGAAAACGAAATTGGTCCTCAGTCTTTTTTCAGCGTTTCAGCGTTTCAGGTTTTGGCCAAGGCACCCTCACGCCGCCCGGGCCACCGGGCCCAACGATGATGTCGCTCGGGCAAGTGGAGCCGCGCACGCCGATCTCCTCGCTGCCGTTCACCACCAGCGCGAGCGGGTCGTATTACCTCACGAAAAATCTTAGCGTCGCCAACGGCAACGCTATCACCATCACTGCCGACGGGGTGACGCTCGATCTTAATGGCTTCACCATCACCTCGAGCGCGGCTTCGCCGAACGGGACGGCGATTTTGCTCAGCGGCGGGCGAAAGGACATCGCCATTTTTAACGGGCATATCGTCAGCGGCGTGATTAACAGCGGCGGCAACTACAACGGCACTGGGTTTGGATCCGGCATCTCTTATACCGGGGTGAATACTTCCTCCAACGTGCGGGTGTCGAGCGTGTCGGTCACGGGAGTTGTGTTTTACGGCATTTATGTCAGCACTGATTCAGCGGCGACGGTGGTGGAATCGTGCACGGTCAAGACCGTGGGCGGCTCCGGCATCGTAGCCGGAAGCGTTTTCGATTCAACGGCCCTGGACTGCGGCGGCGACGGCATCACGGCCACAAACGCCAGCAACTCTCGTGGCGAAAGCACCCTGAACGGCAACGGCATCTCCGCCATAAACGCCAGCAACTGCTATGGTACCAGCAACAGCGGCACCGGCATCTCCGTCACCACCGCCAGCGACTGCTTTGGCTTAAGCAACAGCGGCACCGCCATCTCCGCCACCGACGCCAGCAACTGCTATAGTTTCAGCACCAACGGCGTCGGCCTCAACGCCGGCAACGCTCTGAACTGCAAGGGCGGCAGCACCAACTGGATCGGCATCTCCGCCAGCAACGCCAGCAACTGCTATGGCTTCAGCTCAGGCGGCGGTTACGGCATCACTGCAAGCAACGCCATCAATTGCTCTGGCATCAGCAGCAGCAACACCGGACTCAACGTCGGCGCCGCTAGCAACTGCTTTGGCTTCAGCACCAGCGGCTACGGTGTGTATGCGGACAATGCCAGCAACTGTTTTGGGCGAAGTTCCGGCAGCGGTTTTGGAGTGAACGCCTCTGTCGCCAGCAACTGTCGTGGCGAAAACAGCAGCGGCAACGGATTGAATGCTGCCAAGGTTGCCATCGGCTGCTACGGCGTCAGCACCAGCGGCGTGGGGTTATCTGCCACCATCGCCAATTCGTGCGTTGGCGAGACGGGCAGCGGCACCCCCCAAGCCATTACCTACAAGTACAACATGCCGTGAGTTGGATCGGAGATCAGAGATCGGCCTCCTTCGCCAAGGCTACGGCGTGCCAAGGAGGACAGAAGTCAGATCTCCTGATTCATATTTGAAGCTATTACTTCCTTTTATTCTAGTAGTCGCAGCCGTGGGCGCGCTTTCTGGCGCGGATAAAAACGCGGCGTTCGAAGGAACAATTAGTGCCACGCTTACCCGCGCCGGAACTGAAGCGACGCATTTCGTTTTCACGCGCAAAGGCAATTTACTGCGCATTGAGAACACGACGAACAAACTCGAGCCGATCAATATTGTCGATCTTGCCGCAAACAAACTCATTATTGTTTATCCGCACAACACGAGCTTCGTACATGTCGATCTTGCCAAGAAACAATCGCCACCAGGCGCGCCGCCGATGCCGCAAATGCAAATGCCTAACAACCCCGCCGGCGCTCCCGCAATGGGAATGCCGCCCATGCCGGGCATGTTTGGCGCGGCCGAGCTAAAGAAAACTGACAAGACGAAAAAGATTCAGGGAGTCGATTGCACGCTCTACACCATCACCAGTCGCGGAGAAATGTTTGAAATTTGGGCGACGAACGATTCGGCTTTGTTTCCGTTTCGATTAATCGAGCGCGATTATCTCGGACACCGTTTCGGTCCGCCGATGATCGAGGAGACGTGGCCGGAATTGTTGCGCAACAAATCGCTTTTTCCGATAGAAGCGACCTTGAAGATGGAACCGAACGGCCAGGAATGGCTCAGTTTCAAAATCGACAAGATCGACAAGGGAAAGATCGACAACGATAAGTTATTCGAAGCGCCGGAAGGCTACCAAGAAATTCAGGCGCCGCAGTTTTGATCCGACATGAGCGACGTAGCGAATCTGAAATTTCTGGTTGCGATCTTCTGCATCGCAGCGTTCGCGATGCTAGCGCTCGCGCAAACGAACCAGCCGTCGCCGCCGCCAACAGCGTCGCGCACCGCGCCGACTTTGCCGCCGATGCCAAATCTTCCGCCCGGAATCGGGCCGCAACCCGGAGCGCCTAACAACATGCCCAGCGCGGCACCGATGCCCGGAATGCCCGGAGCTCCAGCCGGCGTCGGAGCGCGGCCGATGCCGCCCCCAATGAACGAGCCGGCCATTCCGCAACCGACTCAGCACATTCCGATACCGCCCGCAAGATCGACATCGTCATTGAGCGTGATCGCGTTTCTCGATTCGACAACGCCGTTTGTGCAGGCATTCGATTTCTTGCTCATGATTGTCGCGGGGATTTTTTGTTTGCGCGCGCGCAAAGCCCCCGGCCTAACGATTCTCGCGATCTCCTGTTTCGTCTCCGCGATTATTCTGCTCGGCTTTTTCCTGTTCGGAATCTCCCACGGGACCGGTGCGTTCCCGCAAGCGGCCTACATCGTCGCGCGTCTGATCGCGCCCTTCGAGCTGCTGCTTTTTGTCATCGGCATCGTTATGGTCGCGCGATCTAGTGTCGTGCGCCGTTAACCGATTTTCGACTAACGATTTTCCTCGCGCGGAGAGACTTGTTTTGATAAAGCCGGAACAGCTCCCACTCCGATGAAACATCTCTTCGCTTTTGCTGGCCTGCTCGCGTTGATCTCCACGGCGCACGCAACATCGACAATCAACGCCACGAATAATTCCGCCTACGGCGCGAACATCGGGTGGACTAACTGGCTGCCGAGCGCGGCCGATGGCGTTGTCATCGGCGAGTACATTTGCTCGGGTTACATCTACGGCGCGAATGTCGGCTGGATCAATGTCGGCAGCGGCTCGCCCGTTAACGGAATTCAATATCAGAATAATGCGGCGAATGATTTCGGCGTAAATTACGGCATCGATCCGAGCCAACCGAATTTCGCCATTCTGCGCGGCTTCGCTTACGGCGCGAACATTGGCTGGATTAACTTCGAAGCGCTCGGAAATCCGCGCGTGCGCTTCTCCGACGGTGCGCTCACCGGCTACGTCTACTCGGCGAACTGCGGATGGATCAATCTGAACGACGCGTCCGGCTTCGTGAAGACCGATCACGTCGCGATGGGCGCAGACACGGACGGCGACGGAATTGCCGACGCATTCGAGCGCCAATACTTCGGCAACCTAACGAGTGCGACTGGCACCACTGACGCGGATGGCGACGGCATCAAGGACAAGGACGAATATCTCGATGGCACCAGTCCCATCCTTTCGACCGACCGATTACGGATCACCGCGTTCACGACGAGTGCCAACAGCACTAACGCGACGGTCACATGGACGAGCACGGCGGCGCGCCTTTACTACATCGAAACCAGTCCAGATCTTGTCTCCGGTTTCGTCACCGACACCACTTTCTCTAGTCCGTTCGCGCCTGATGCCAGCCCCGGTACGTTGACGACGCGCATTCCCACCAGAGTCGGTTCGGACACGAAGCGCTTCTATCGCATTCGAGCTTATCGGCCGCTCCCGTAAGATCGACATCTTGCAAGATCGACAATCGACCGCGATCGCAGCAGGCGTCGCGCTGTTACTTTCAATCGTAATCGGCGGCGCACACGAACATCGCGCCGGGCATTCGATTACGATTGTCGATCAAAACGGCCGCGCTGTGCCAAATGCGCCGACATCGACGGCTGGTTCAACCATCGACGTCGCGGTCGGCAACGGCGGCTTCAATTTCAATCCGAGCACGGCGAACATCGTCGTCGGTGACACGGTCAAGTGGACTTGGTTCGGCAGCGGTCACAACGTTCGCAGCGGAACACCGTGCACTTCGCCCGACAGCGCGTTCTGTTCTACCAACGATACCAATTGCACGGCCAACGGCCTTTCGAATTCCGGTACGACCTATTCACACACCTTCAATCAAGCGGGCACATTCCAGTATTATTGCTCGCAGCATTGCGGCAGCGGAATGAAAGGCAGCGTCGTTGTCTCGACGCCCTTCATTATGATTACAGCGATCGTTTACAGCGGCGGGAACGTAACCATCACTGGACAAACGCTGCCGAATCTGACGATTCACATTGAAACATCACCTGATTTGGTAACGGCATTCGCTACTCCCGTCGCGGTCACGGCCAACGGCACCGGCGGATTTACGTTTCCCGACTCGACTGGTCTAACGATGCGTTTTTATCGCGCCGTTTATCCGTAAGATCGACATCTACTCCGTGCGCAGCGCCGTGATCGGATTCACGTAAGTCGCGCGACGTGCCGGCAGGAAGCACGCGAGCAATGCCGCCACTGCCAGTAAAATGCTCGAGGTAATCAGCGCGAACGGATCGGTCGGGCTTACGCCGTAAAGAATCTGCGCGAGCACGCGGCCGGCCCCTAACGAGAGCAAAACTCCGACCGCGACCGCGAGCCCGGTTTGCATTGCGCCCTGCCGCATGATGAGCGCGAAAACATCTTTCCGACGCGCGCCGAGCGCCATGCGAATGCCGATCTCGCGGGTGCGACACGCCACCGCGTAAGCTTTCACGCCGTAGACGCCGACGACCGCGAGCAGCAGCGCGATACAACCGAACGCGCCGAACAACATCGCGCCCAGCCTAACAATCCAAAGGCCGACACATTTATCGACCAGATCGACAAAGGGCGCGATGCTCAACACCGGCAAGTCTGGATCGATATCGCGCAAGGCCACCCGCAATGTCGGAACCATTCCGACAACTGCATGTCGATCTTGCGTGTTCAACCGCACGTGCAGGAAAGTCTGGCCGGAATAACCTTGCGCGAACGGCACACACAAACGCGCGAGCGTCGTATCGTTCTGCACGTCGTGCCGGTGCGTGCCGACGACGCCGACAATTTCGAGATCGTTAGGCGAACCGTCCCGCGGCGGGATGGTGTAGCGCACATGCTGGCCGATCGCTTCCTCATTCGGGAAAAGTTTTTTCGCCATTTCTTCATCGATAATGGCGATGCGACGGCCGTCTTTGTCTTCGCATTCCGTCTGCGTGAAATCGCGGCCGCGCAAGATCTTCACGCCGATTGCTTCGAAATATCCCGGCGTAGTAGCGGTATAGAGCGCGCTCGCCCCAGGGTCGGGCGCTTTGGGATCGTTCGATAAGGTCGATTTTGTCGACATGATCCGGCGCGTGTTGGTGAAATTTCCGTAGGGCAACATCGTTCCCACGCCGACCGCTTTCACTCCGGGCAATTCGCGCGCGCGTTGCAGGATGTTGAAAATTTCGCGGCGCGCGTCGGCCGATTCTTTTTTGATGAGAGTGAAATCCATCTCGGCGACGAGATCGCCGGCCGCGACAAAGCCCGGATCCAATCCCGCAGCTTTCATTGCGCCGCGGAAAAATAATCCGGCTGCGAAAAGCAACATGAGCGAGAGCGCGATCTGCGCCATGACCGAGATGTGACGCGGCGCGAAGAAACGGCTGAAGCGTCCGATGCGCGCTGGTTCGCCGACCTGTTGTTTGAGATCGTTAACCAAATCCGTCTTCGTCGCTTTCAGCGCCGGACCGAGACTGAAGAGCAGCGTCGCTATTAAACAAAACAAAAACGTGGCCGCGAGGACGGACAGGTTTGGTGAAAGATCGACAACGAACGAGAAATTCATATTGCTGAGCAGACCGGCGAGCGAGTGGAGCAGAAGATTATTGCACCACACACTGAGAATGAGGCCGACTACGCCGCCAGAAATAGCGAGCAACAAACCTTCGGCCAGCAATTGCCTGACGATGCGCCAACGCGACGCGCCGAGCGCGATGCGCAGCGCAATCTCTTTCGCGCGTGCGGTCCCGCGAGCGAGCAACATGTTGGCGAGATTTAAACACGCTATCAGCAACACCGCGCCCGCCATCGCCATGAGCAGCGTGCCGATCAAGGTCACCGGCCCATCATCTTCCGGCGAGGTGCTCAAGCTGAAACGCGACGGCTTTTGGATTTGCACCTCGCGCGCAAATTCGGCGCCCGGTTCCTGCATCGCGTTGAAACGTTGCGACATCGCCGGCATCCGCGATTTGGCCGCTTCGATCGTTAGGCCTGATCGCAGGCGGCCAACGAGATTGAACGCGTAATTTTTTGGATTGTTCAGGTCGTGCATCGTTTCGGAATCGCCGAAGGCCGAGCCGAGTTGCGCGCGCACTCCGAGCGGCACCCAAATGTCCGGCGAAATTAACGCACTCGCGCCGCTGAATCCTTCCGGTGCGATACCGATCACCGTGTAAGGCTGGCCATTGATCTGCAGCGTGCTCCCGACAAAATCCGCGCGCCCGCCTTGTCGTTTCCAAAATCCGTGGCTCGAAACGACGACGGCAATGTTCGCGTTCGGTTTGCATTCTTCGGCGTTGTAGAAGCGGCCGCGAAACGGCTGCACGCCCATGAGCGGGAAATAATTTTCCGAGGTCAGGAAGGCGAAGCTACGCCGCATCTCGTGATCCCGGCCGATGCCGGCGACGGCGAACTCAAGCGCGGCAAGATCGACAAGTACATCTGCGGGATTTTCGCGCAGCTCGCGGAACTCGTTGTAGGAAAACTGGCGGTAATCGTGGTTCGCGTTTTGGCGGCAATTAAAAACATTCACCACTTCGTTAGGCCGCACCGGCACCATCGGACGCAGCACCACGCTGTTGATCAGTGCGAAAATCGCGGAGTTAACACCGATCGCCAATGCCAGCGTCAGCACGGCGATCGAAGTAAATCCCGGCGCCTTCAACAACTGCCGCCACGCAAATTTGAAATCCTGAATCATGAAAACCTCGCTTCGTTTTCAGTGAGATGCGGCCGGCACCGCGTCTGGATTCAGATTATTGTTTCGTCCGCGTGAACGGATGTTCGAACGAAAGATAGAAGAACAATCCCCAATCGGGTGAATCGGATGTGAGGCCGATGGGCACGGCGGCGCCGACGACGATTTGCAGATCGTGTGGGCAATTCATGGCGTAACGCGCGCCGGGAGAAATGAGCGCGACGGTGCTACGCGAAACTCGTGCAAGATCGATATCTTCATTCCAGCCGGCGACGGTCTCGAGCATGAGATTGAAATCGCGCGTGACCGCGTAGATGCCGCTCGCGCCCAAGTTGTAATTCGTCAGGTCATGGCCGTGCGCGTCGGGAAAGATCGACATGCCGGCGTTGAAGTGAAGGGTGAGGCGATCGCTCACGATTTTGCTGAACGGTAAATTCGTTTCGTAACCGACACCGCCATTGCCGAATCCTTTCTTTTCATCGCCGGTCGGGAGCACGAGAGAGAATCGCGGCGCGAACGCCGGCATACGGTCGGATTCCATCAGCGCCTGCAGGCGATAGTTAAGGCGAATGTCCGCGAGTCCGTTCGCTTCATCGGTGAAGGAATACGGAAGCGAATAAGAGAATTGGTGCGTCTGACTGAAGACCGGCCACTCTTGCGTGAAACTCGGCACGATCTCGTACGCGCCGTTCGTGAAAACGATCGGCACATTGATGATGTGCTGCACGACGCCGGCTTCCTGGTTGTACGCTTCCTCGACCAGAAACGAATTGTCCTGAATGCCTTTGGCCAATGGGTCGGCGCAAAGGAGAGTGACGAGTGACCAGTGAGAGGTGACGAGAAGAAGAAAAAATCTCTTCACGTGCGCGATGCTAGCGCGCGAAAAGAAGATGTCGATCTAAGCCGCGGCGAGCGCTTCGGCGCCGATGAGCGCGGCGACACCGCCGAACTTCGGGTAGAGGAATTTCGCGGCCGGGGAGATGTCGCGCGTCATGCCGCTCACAATCGCGAGGCCGGCATCGCGCAGAGTGTGCAGCGAATGTTCGAGTAAATGCGTGCCGAATCCGCGATTGCGATATTCGATCGAGATCGTCGGCCCCGGCAAAAGGTGGTTGTCGATCTTAGGATCGATCGTGAGCAAGGCCGCGCCGATGATCCGGCTGCCATGGCGCAATGCGAGACAGATTTTATCGTCGGACGTAAAGGCGCCATCGAGCGCCATTGGTACTTTGCTCATGACTTCAGCGATGGCGGGACTCCAGATCGGGTCGAGTATGAATGAGCTGGAGAAAACTTTGCGCAGGCCCGGTTCATCTTCCGCGTTCGCGCGGACGATTTCGTAATGCCCGGGCAAGCCCGCGCATGCGCCGGAAAGATTTGCCAGGTCCCACGTGAAACGCACCCAGCTGAGCGGCCGGCGTTGTCCGGAATGGAAGATGTCGATCTTGTGCCGAGCGGGCGCGGTGAAAACTTTTACCCGGTTCATACCCTGTTTCTCCTTCATTAGAATCGCACGTCGTGAGACGCGTGTTCGTAGCCGGCCGGAAATAAACATCCGCGCGCGGCCCGCGCAAATGGCTCAGAGCGACTGCACGCTCTTGAACATTTCGTTGAACGAATGATAAAGCTCGCGGTGTTGCGAAACGCCACGGCGCAGCACGGCTTTGAAATTTGCGAGATCGGCGATGTTGATGATTTGATCGACGCTGTTCACGAACGCGCTCATGGCGTCGTTGGTCGCAAATTTGTGGCTGAGCAACACGACGAAATGCTGGCGGCGGCGCGCGCCGGTCGTCTGCACCATTTCGCGGATGATGGGATTGGTTTCGATCTTCGAGCCTTTGAAGTTCTCGTAAATGATGACGACGTCGTAGCTGTAGGTCTTGAGTTTGAGCGCGACGTCTTCCTCGAACAGACCGAGGTGCACTTTGTAAGTCATGTCGATCAACTGCGGCACGACGATTTTCTGATACTGCTGGTGATCAACGCAAACGAGCGCGGTGTTATCGCCCAGGTCGATGAAGCTGGAGTCGGTTTCGTTTTCCATGGTGATTGTCGATCTTGTCGTTGTCGATCTTAGCGGAAAGCGTTTTCGGGCAGGTCGAGGCGTAATCCGGAGTCGAGTTCCGTATCGATGCCGCGGGTTTTCTGGATGATATCGATTCCGCGCGTAATGCGACCTTTGCGCGAGGCGTAAAGTTTGGCGGCTTCTTCGGTGATGAGTCCGTTTTCGTATGCGCTCAGGATGGATTGATCGAACGTCATCCAGCCGAAGGGCGAGCTCGACTCAATGATTTCGTAGAAGCTGCGATGTTCGCCTTCGCCGAGCGCGACGGTTTCGCGCGTGCGCAGATTTGCGCCCATGATTTCGGAGATTAGCTGGCGGCCGCCGCCGACTCTCGGCACGAGTCGCTGGCTGATGACGTAACGCAATGTGTCGGCCAAACGGATGCGCAATTGCTTTTCTTCGCCTAACGAGAAGAGGCCGAGCATACGATTGATCGCCTGACCGGCGTCGACCGTGTGCAGCGTGCTGAGCACGAGGTGACCGGTCTCGGCCGCCATGAGCGCGACTTCGACGGTGGCGCGGTCGCGCATTTCGCCGACGAGAATGACTTTCGGTGCCTGACGCAATGCGGCGCGAAGTCCGTTTGGATAATTGTTAAAGTCATGACCGAGCTCACGCTGATTAAAGGTGGCTTTGCGTTTCGGATGCACGAACTCAATTGGGTCTTCCAAGGTGATGACGTGCACGGGTTGCGTCTCGTTGATCTCGTTGAGAATGGCGGCCAGCGTAGTGGTTTTGCCGCTGCCAGTGGCGCCGGTCACGAGCACGAGCCCCGTTTTCTCTTTTGCCACTTCGCGGAAGATTTGCGGAAGATGCAGCGTCTCGACCGTGGGCACGCTCGCTTCGAGCTTGCGCAATACGACGGAGAAATTTCCCTGTTGACGGAAAACGCTGACGCGGAAACGCGCTTCGTTGCCTAACGAGTAGCTGCAATCGCACGAGCCGCCGGTGAGATAATCGTAAATTAAACGCCGATTCCCCTGCATGAGCGTGAGCGCGATTTGCTCGGTCTGGTACGGCGTCAGCGCTTCAATCGGTGGATCGACATATACCGGTTTCAGCTCGCCGTAATCTTCCACTTGCAGCGGGTGGCCGACGGAAAAGTTGATGTCCGAGATGCCGTCGTACGTCTTCAGCATCGCGGAAAGAATTTTATCGAGATCGGGAATGCGCATTTACTCTTCCGTGGCGTCAGCCGGCGGCTCCTTTAAGAACTGGCGGAATTTTTTCTTATCGATGCATTTGTCGTACGCTTCCTCGGGGCTGATGCGCATTTTGCGCAGGAGATCCATGATCGCGTCGTCGAGTGGCTGGTTGCCCTTCTTTTTGCCGACCTGAATCATGCCCGGGATCTGGTGCGTCTTGCCTTCGCGCACGAGGTTCGCGATGGCGGTGTCGACCACGAGAATTTCCAACGCCGCCACGCGTCCAGGTTTGTCGATGGTCTTGAAAAGATTTTGCGCGATAACGCCCTTGAGCGATTCGGCCAGCGTGGTGCGAATCTGGTTTTGCTGGTTCGTGGGGAAGACGTCGATGATTCGATCGACCGCCTTCGACGCGCTCGAAGTGTGCAGCGTTCCGAACACGAGGTGACCCGTCGCAGCCGCGGTCAACGCCAGCTCAATCGTCTCCAGATCCCGCATTTCACCGACGAGAATAATGTCCGGATCTTCTCGCAAGGAGCCGCGCAGTGCGGCCGCGAAGGAACGCGTGTGGATGCCCACTTCTCGATGTTGCACGAGACAATTCTGGCTGCGGTGCACGAATTCGATCGGGTCTTCGACCGTGATGACGTGGTCCTGCCGTTGCAGGTTCGCGTAATCCATCATGGCCGCGAGCGTCGTCGATTTACCCGAACCAGTCGGACCGGTGACGAGTACGAGACCTTTCTTCAACATCGGAAATTTTTTCAAGACCGGCGGCAAGCCGAGGTCTTCCACCGTTAATATCGTCGACGGAATCAAACGGAACACGGCCGAGATGCCGTTCTTCTGCTGGAAGAAATTCGCGCGATAGCGCGCCACGCCCGGCACCTCGTAGCCAAAATCGACATCGAGGTTTTCTTCAAAGGTTTTAATTTTTCCTTCCGGCGCGATCTCGTAAACCATCGCCTTCAGCTCGTCGTTTTGCATCGGCGGGAAATCGACGCGAATCAGGTCGCCGTTGATGCGCAGCATCGGCGGGTTGCCGGTAGAGAGGTGGAGGTCCGAAGCCTTTTGCTCGGACATCAATTTAAAGAAGGCGTCAATACGAGCCATGAGCGTGCCCGCACTGGAGAAGCTAAATCGATGCCACTCCCTCGGGCATTGAGGTAGGATCGACGATGTCGATCTTAGCCGATGTCGATCTTAGCTCAGCTTCTGCCGCGCAGCGTCAAGCGTCGAGCGCACCTGGCCTAACAGCTTATCGCGCGTGTACGGCTTTGGGATGAATCCGCGCAAACCTTGCGTTAGCATCGAGCTAATCTTGCTCTGCTCCGCAAAACCACTGCTCAAGACCACATCGACATTCGGATTAAGCGTGCGCAGTTCGTCAAACACAGCGTCGCCATCCATGACCGGCAGGAAGAAATCGAGAATCACGAGCCCGATCTGCGTTCCGAGCCGTTCGTAAATCTTCAGGGCGTCGAATCCATCATGCGCCACGATCACTTTGTAGCCTTCTTCGGCCAGCATCTCCGCCGCCAATTCGGCGACTTCGGCTTCGTCCTCAATCAACAAAAGCAATTCGCGATTACCTTTTGCGTTCTTTACCGGAATGCTCGACGGCGACGATGTCGATCTTGCCGGAGCCGCGAGGGATTTTGCCGGTTGCGCCAACTTTGTTTCCGACCTCGTTACCGCAGTGACGCGCGGCGGTGGCGGCAGGACAGTGAATGGCGTGTGCGGACCGCGCGGCGCTTTCGCTTTCGCCGTCGCGTTCACCAGGATTTGCGTGGTGACTTTGTCGAAGAGGTTCTGCGCCGTCTTGGTCGCGACTTCGACGCGCTCCGCCATCAGGTCCATGTAATTATGCTCGCCCTTGTGCCGGAGCGCGAGGTCGCAGTAGCGCGCGATCTGGTGCAGGATCGAGTTAAGCTCAGTCGAAGTGGAGGCGATCCACTTCAGGTCTTGTTGGTCCAGCATACGCGCGGTCTAAGTAAAATCGATTTCGTCCCGACACGCCCACCACACACAACCGAGTACGGTCAAAAAAGCAATCGCGAATAAGCCGGCGTTAAGCATGGTGAAAGGTGCTAAAAATTAGCAGGCCTTGTGCCGTGCCGATTTTCTTGTCCGCATGACAACGTCCTATCGCAACTCTTTCATCGGCGGTCTGCTCCTGGCTTTGCTGGTGGGCGCATTTCTTCTGCGCCTTTGGCAACCGGAACATCAGGTGCAATTGCATTCCGAGCATTTCCTTCGCGCGCTTGAAGCGAAGGATTGGAAGCGCGTCGGCGAATTCATCGCGCCGGATTATCAGGATCAATGGCACAACGACCGCGAGCGTTTGCTCGACCGTGCGCGCGAAGTCTTTCGCTATTTGCGCCACGTGCGATTCACCACCGCCGAAGTCATGACGATCGATCGGCATTGGCAGGCGCGCATCACCGTTCACGGCGATGCGAACGAGCTCATGAGCGAAGTGGAAACGCGTGTGAATTCAGTCTCGACGCCTTTCGATTTGGAATGGCGACACGCCTCCGGCAAACCGTGGGATTGGCAGCTCGTCCGCGTGACCAATTCCGAATTGAGCATTCCGGAACTCGGCGAATGAAAGATCGACAATCGCAAGATCGACAACTACTCGCTCGCGTTATTTGCCGAGCGCGTTACGCAAATCTTTCTTCGCGTTCTCCACTTCTTTCGGCGTCGCCCCGCAGAGCAAAATCGCGCGCAGTTTCTCGCCCTGACAATATCGCGCCACGAATTTCCGCTTCGCATGCGTGCCTTTCAGATCGATGCGCGTCGGCTGCAAACTAAAGTCGCCCACGAAATCGAACCGCAGATCGAACATCTCCGTCCAGAAATACGGGATCTGCTCGTAGCGAATTCGTTTTTTCCCGGTCATGTTCGCCCCGGCGACGAGTCCTTGCTCCCGCGCGTTATCCCAATGCGTTTGCCGGCGCACGCCGCCCATGATGCGGTCGGGATAAAATGCGAGGTCGCCGATCGCGAAAATTCCTTTCTCTTCCGTCTCAAGATATTCGGTCACCGGCGAACCGTGCGGTCCGGATAAGGGCGTGTTGCGGACAAGATCGAGATTCGGTTCCGCGCCGCACGCGACTACCGCGAGACCGGACTGCACACGATTGCCGCTCTTGGTTTGGATATTGCGCAAAACGGTTTTGCCTTCGAACCCGTTCAGGCTTTCGCCCAGGAACATCGTCACGCCGTGCTTCGCGAAATATTCCGTCAACCACACGCCGGTGTCAGGATCGACATAGCGATTTAGCAGGGAAGCGTTGCGATGCATCATGCTCACCTTCATTTTCATCTGGCGCAGACTCGCGGCCGCTTCGCACGCCAGTAATCCGCCGCCGATCACCGTCACCGTCTTTTCGACCGCCGCCATTTCGCGCAACGCGAGCACGTCACGGATGCTTCTAATATAAATGACGTTGCCGAGGTTCGTTCCCGCGACCGGCGGACGCACCGGTCGGCTGCCCATGGCCAGACATGCTTTGTTGAATTCGATGGTCTCGCCGTTCGCCAGCACCGCCAGACGGCGATCGATGTTCAACTGCGTCACGGTGGTGGCGAAGCGGGTCTCGATCTTGTGCGCTTTAAACCAGCGCTCGTCGAACTGCGTTAATTTTTTCGGGTCGGCCGATTTGTCGCGCAGGAAATCTTTCGACAGAATCCAGCGCTTGTACGGCGGAAATATCTCCGCTCCGACTAGCGTGGCCGAGCCGCGCTTGTCGAACTTCCGCAATCCTTCGCACGCACTCGCCCCGCCGACCCCTGCCCCAATGATGAGATAATCTCGCTGAATCATTTGTCGGATTTCACGATAGGGAATCGGTTCGCGCGATGGGAAGGGAAAAATTGCATGTCGATCTAACGAATTGTCGATCTTACAACACTGCCCGACAGATAATCACCGACGCGATCACGCCGGTCAGGTCCGCCAACAGGCCCGCCGGAATCGCATGACGCGTCTGTTTGATTCCGACGGCGCCGAAATAAACCGCCACGACATAAAAGGTCGTCTCCGTGCTTCCGTAAACCGTCGCCGCCATCAGGCTCACGATATTGTCCGGTCCAAGTCGATGCACGATGTCGGTGAGCAAAGCCAGGGTCGCGCTTCCGCTTAACGGCCGCATCAACGCCATTGGCACCAGATCGGGCGGAAAATGCAGCGGCGCGAGCAAGGGATTGAGCGCGTGTGTCAGCATGTCGATTCCGCCCGCGCCTTTAAACATTCCGATCGCCACCAGCATCGTCACGAGAAACGGAATGATCTTGAGGATGACCGGAAATGCTTCCTTCGCGCCTTCGACAAATTCGTCATACACCTTCACTCCGCGCGCGGCGGCGTAGAGCGGAAAGAAACTGAGCAAAAATGGAATCGCTAAGATCGACAATGCATTCACCGCGCGGACGAAAATGTTTTTCGCCGTGTCAGCCGGCACCGCGCCGCCGACTAAATCCGGCGTGACCATGCGCAGGAAAAACACGATGAACAAAACCAGCAGCGCGAGGAGCGCGAACGAACCCCACAAAGCGGGACGCACCGCGGGCGGATGACCTAGCGATGAATCGTCGAACACGCTTTCTTCCGTCGCGGCGACCCGCGCGCGTGTACTTGTCGATCTTGCAGCATCGTCGCTGCGGCGCGGTCGAAAGATCGACATCTTCTCGAAAAGTTTCGCCGAAAGCACCGCGACTGTGGCCGCGCACAATGTCGCCATCAACGCCGTCCCGACGATCGCCGTCGGCCGCGTCGATCCTGCTGAGGCCAAAATCGCAATCGCTGTCGCCGGCAGCAATTGCACCGAGCTCGTGTTGATCGCGAGAAACGTGCACATCGCGTTTGAGGCCACGCCGGGTCGCGGGTTGAGCGATTCGAGATCGCGCATCGCGCGCAGTCCGAGCGGCGTCGCGGCGTTACCGAGCCCGAGCATGTTCGCCGCCATGTTCATCAGCATCGAGCCCATCGCCGGATGATCGTGCGGCACATCCGGAAACAATCGCTGCATTAACGGCAGCAACCCGCGCGCGATCCGTTGCACCAGCCCGGCGCGTTCCGCCAGCCGCATCACGCCTAACCAAAGCGCCATCACGCCGACCAATCCGAGCGCGATCGTCACCGCCGTCTTCGCGCCGTCGAGCGCGCCGTTGGTCACATCCTTGAGATGGTCGTTCCAACCGCCAATGGCGACCGCGAGCAAGACGAGCGCGAGCCAGATGTAATTCAGCACGCCGGTATTTTTACCCGCTTTATGATTGCATTGTCGATCTTGCGTTCAACAGACTGGGCGCATGAACGAATCCCTCAAAGACACGACCGCGAACCCGGCCCCGCTCGGCTTGCTCGGATTCGGGCTAACGACGGTGCTGCTCAATCTGCATAACGCCGGCTTCTTCGAGACCAACAGCATGATCCTGGCGATGGGCGTTTGCTACGGCGGGATCGCGCAGATCATTGCCGGGACGATGGAATGGCGAAAGGGTAATACTTTCGCGACGACTGCGTTCACATCCTACGGGTTGTTTTGGCTCTCGTTGGTTGCGCTCCTCGTGTTCCCGAAGCTCAACTGGTCAACTGCGCCTAACGACACCGCGATGGCGGCGTACCTCGCGATGTGGGGATTGTTCACGCTTGTCATGTTCGTCGGCACGCTGCGAATCAATCGCGCACTGCAGGTCGTCTTCGCGTCACTGACGATCCTGTTTTTCCTGCTCGCGATCGGCGATTACACGAAGGCGAGCGCCGGTTTCAAACATTTCACCGGTTATGAAGGAATCTTCTGCGGTTTCTCCGCCGTCTACACCGGTCTTGCTCAGGTGTTGAATGAATTGTACGGGCGCGTCGTGTTGCCGCTCGGGCCGGTGACGAAGTAATTGTCGATCTTGCGCGCATGACCGCGGATGAAATCAGAGCGGTGCAAGCGCCGCTGAAAGAAAAATATCGCGAGCAACCGCAGTCCGCGTTGGTCACGTTGCGCGCCGAAGGTCGCGTCGGCGATAACGTCACCTGCAAGATCGACACCGGCACGGCGATCATCCAGGCCGGATTGCATCCGGCGACGGGCGGCAGCGGTTTGAGCGCGTGTTCGGGCGATATGTTGCTCGAAGCGCTGGTCGCATGCGCGGGCGTCACATGCGGTGCAGTCGCGACCGCGCTCGGCATCGA
Organism: Verrucomicrobiota bacterium; assembly: GCA_041167105.1. Classification (GTDB taxonomy): domain Bacteria; phylum Verrucomicrobiota; class Verrucomicrobiia; order Chthoniobacterales; family UBA10450; genus JAJPGZ01. The sequence goes on along the minus strand of JBEEGX010000199.1, from coordinate 4,934 downwards.
ATTGCGCGATGCGATCGTGCGCGCGGAAGGCGATCTCGATTTTCGCGGCACGCTCGGCGTCGACAAAAATGTAGCAGTCGGTTTCCAGCACATCCGCTTGCATTTCGAGTTCGATACCGACGCGAACGCCGAGCAGATCGCGACGTTGATTAAACTCACCGAGCGCTACTGCGTCGTGTATCAGACGCTCGCGCGGCCGGCTAAGATCGACATCTCCAGTTCAGTCAGGCGCGGCTGAATTTGCCGCGAGCGCGAATTCCATTTAGGAGTTTCGCATGCCAGTTTACATGGACGTTCACGAGGTCGGGCCGGACGTGAGCGCTGCCGACATCGCTAAGGCGCACGCGCGGGACGTTGAAACGCAGGACAAGTACGGCGTTCATTACGACAAATATTATTTCAACGAAAAGGCGCGAAAGATTTTTTGTCTTTGTCATGCGCCGAATGCTGAAGCCGCGGTCCAGGTCCATAAAGAAGCGCACGGACTCGTCGCCGATCAACTTATCCAAATCGATCCCGCCATGGCCGATTTGATGATGGGCGCGGGTGAGATCAACAGCGCCGGCGCAGCTGTGCTCGCGGACAAACGCGATCCCGGGATTCGCACGATCTTGTTCACTGACATCGTGGCATCGACAGCGATGACGCGCCGGATGGGCGATGAAGCCGCCATGGAAATGCTCGCGGTCCACGACAAGATCGTGCGCGACGCGCTCGCTCAGCTCGGCGGCCGCGAAGTGAAACATCTCGGTGACGGAATCATGGCCTCGTTCACATCGGCCGCGAACGCGGTGAAGTGCGCGACGCGCGTGCAAAAGGAAATCTCGCAATACAACGGCGAAAATTCCGACCGCGCATTGAAGCTTCGCGTCGGTGTTGCCGCCGGCGAACCGGTCGAACATCACGATGATTTATTCGGCTGCACCGTGCAGCTCGCGTCGCGATTGTGCGCGTGCGCGGAACCAGACCAAATCATCGTCTCGAATGTCGTGGCCGAGCTGTGCGAAGGAAAATTATTGGCGTTTCAGCAACTGGGCGAAGTCTCGCTCAAAGGTTTCGATCAACCGGTGCGCGCGCACGCGGTGACTTGGAACGACTAAGCACGACGAGCGCGATGCCGCCGAGCACGGCAATCGCGGCAATGACGAAACGAAGCGTCATCGCTTCACCGAGAAACATAATTCCGCCGAGCGCGGCGAGCACTGGCGCGCTCAATTGCACGGTCGCGGCGGTTGTTGCTTTCAAATGTGGTAACGCCGCGTACCAAATCACGTAGCCGACGCCGGAAGTAATCGCACCCGACGCAATCGCGTACCCGATTCCCGCAAGATCGACATGTACATGTGAGAGCAGGACGAGACTCAGCAGCGCAGTCATCGGAACAGCGCGCAAAAAATTGCCCGCGGTCGCAACCGTCGGATCGCCCGACCGTTTGCCGCGCAATGAATAAACGCCCCACGCCACGCCCGCGCTCAACATCAGAATCGATCCTCCGACTGGCGGCGCCGAAAGTCCTGGCGAAAGAAGAAACACCAATCCGCCCAGTGCGAGCACGAAACCGAACCATTGCACCGCGCGCATGGATTCGCCTTTCGTTAGGCCAAACGTGATCATCGTCGCCTGGACCGCGGCGAATAAAAGCAGCGCGCCGGTTGCCGCGGACAGACTGATGTAAGCAAACGAGAACCCCGCCGCGTAAGCGAAGAGCGCAAATGCGGAAATCCAGTTGCCCGCGTTTCGGATATTGCCGCTACGAACTTGTAAGATAAGCCAAAGCGCGATCGCGCCCGAGACAATGCGAATCGATGTGAAGCTCGCCGCGTCAATCGTTGTCCACCGCAGCGCGACGCGACAAAGCAGCGAGTTCGCCGCGAACGCGATCATCGCCAGCGCGGTCAGAAAAAAAACACGCGCCGGGTTCACTCGTTAGGAAGATGTCGATCTTTCCAGCAATGTCCCCGCGAGCTTGAGCGCGTTATCGCTCTTGCCGCCGAGCATGCGCGCGATCTCTTCCTTGCGCGGTTTGCCCGCGACTTCCTGCAAACGCGAATGTGTGCGACCGGCAGCGACTTCTTTCGTGACAACGAACTGACTCGCCGCCGCCGCGGCGACCTGCGGCAAATGCGTGATGCAAATGATCTGATGTTCGCGCGCGAGCGTTTGCATCTTCGCGCCGACCGCGTGCGCGATTTCGCCGCCCACATTCGCGTCGATCTCATCGAAGATGAGCAGAGGAATTGCGTCCTGTCCGGCGAGCGCGGACTTGATCGCGAGCATCAAGCGCGAGATTTCGCCGCTCGATGCGATCGCGCGCAACGGCTTCAACGGTTCGCCCGGATTTGGCGAGAACAGTAGCTCGATCGAATCGAAACCACTCGGCCGCGGCTGCTCGTTAGGCGAAAGCTTCGCCTCGAATTCCGATTGCTTGAATCCAAGATCGACAAGGTTCTTTCGAATGTTTTGCGAAAGCTTCGGCGCCGCTTTCGAGCGCAATTTGCGCAAAGCCTCGCCGCTCTTGTTCAAATCTGAGCGCACCACTTCGATTTCCTTTCGGAGCCGCTCGAGCTCCTCGTCGCGTCCTTCGATCTTGCGCATGCGTTCCTGTGCGCGTTCACCAAACGCAATGACCTCCGGGATTGTCGGTCCATATTTTCGTTTCAATGTTTCGAACAAAGAGACGCGCTGCTCCAGGGCGGCGAGCTGGGTCGGGTCGAGATCGAGTTTCTCCGCGTAATCGGCTAACGAGCGCGCAATCTCCGTCAGCTCGACGACTGCCGTTTCATGTCCGCTTACGAACTGCGAAATGGAATTGTCGATCTTTTCCAATTCGCGAAGCAATCGCTGCGTTTCGGCCAGCTGCGACAAAATCGAATCGTCCGCTTCGCCCAGCTTCTGCGAGACGGACGACGCAAGCTCGATCAGGCGTTTGCTGTTGCTCGCCAGCTTGTATCGATTCGTCATCTCCTCTTCTTCGTTCGGCTCGAGCTTGGCCGACGTGATCTCGTTGATCTGATGTCGCAACAAATCCAGCTCCTGTTCGCGCGCGGTCTCCGCGGTGTTCAATGTTGCGAACTCCGCTTCGAGCGACTGGAGTTTCGCGAAATGCGTTTTGTATTCGACGAGCGTCTCGTCCGCGTGCGCGAAGCTGTCGAGCAAGGCGAGCTGCTTCTCCGGCGAGAGCAATGATTGGTGATCGTGCGGCCCGTGAAGATCGACAAGCTCATCGCCGACCGTTTTCAAGATCGACAATATCGTGGGCGAACCGTTGATGAATTGCCGGTTCGTTCCCGCTGCCGATAACGTACGTTTGATGATCAACTCGCCTTCGCACCGTTCCACGCCAAGATCGACAAGGTGTTTGTTCAACTTCGTTAGGCCATCACCGCTGAAAACCGCTTCAACCGTGCACGTCTCCGCGCCGGTGCGAATGACGGATTTGTCCGCGCGTTCGCCGAGCACGAGTTGCAGCGCGCCGATGATGATCGATTTGCCGGCGCCGGTCTCGCCCGTGACCGCGATGAATCCGCCGGGCATTTCCCATTCGAGCTCCTCGACCAGCGCGAGGTTCTTGATTCGAAGGTGATTTAGAACGACAGACATCGCTTTGAAGATTTCAAACGCTCAACCGGCAACATTCAACCTTCAACTGACGTTCCTGGGAACCGGAACATCGCAAGGCGTGCCGATGATCGGCTGCGATTGCGACGTATGTCGATCTTCCGATGCGCGCGACAATCGTCTGCGCTCGTCGGTTTACATTCAAACGCCGGAATGCTCGTTCGTCGTCGACACCGGCACGGATTTTCGCACGCAGGCCTTGCGCGCGAACATTCGCGACGTCGATGCCGTTGTCTTCACTCATTCGCACACCGATCACATCATGGGTTTCGACGATCTGCGGCGTTTTTCGCACAAGAACGGTTCGATGCCGGTCTACGCCTCCGCGCAAACGATGCGCGATCTCGAGCGCGTTTATCAATTCGCGTTCGATAAAACCGAACGCGTTGCGTATTATTTGAAACCGGAGCCGCACGTCGTCGAAGGTCCTTTCTCGTTAGGTGAAACGCTGATCACGCCGCTGCCGGTTCCGCACGGCAATTCGATCGTGAATGGCTATCTCTTCTCGCGCGGCGGCGAAAAATTAGTCGCGTACCTCAGCGATTGCAGCGCCGTCCCGAATGCGATTGTCGATCTTATCGGCAATGTGCGGGCGTTGATCATCGATGCGCTGCGACACAAACCGCATCCGACGCACTTGAGCGTCGACCAAGCGCTCGAGATTGCCAGCCGCGTTCGGCCTAACGAAACTTACTTCACCCACATCGCGCACGAATTGCCGCAGAGTGCTGAGTCTGATCTTCCCGCGCACACGCACATCGCGTATGACGGTCTGCAATTGCGCTTCTGAATGAGTAGATGTCGATCTTGCGTGGTTTTGTTGGTCGTGCTGGCGGTTTGCGCGAAAGCGGAGCGGCCGCTCGCCGAGTCCACCATCGTCATCTACAACAAAGCCGCGCCCGATTCGGCAGATCTCGCGAAGTTTTACATGCAACAACGCGGCATCGCGCGCGATCATCTCGTGGCGTTGACGTGCCCGGATGCGGAAGAGATCGACCGCGAGGATTACGACCGCACAATCGCCGAGCCCTTGCGGCAGATTTTTCACGAGCGCGGCTGGTGGAAAACACATCGGCGCGCCGACGGCACCGAAGCGATCGACACCAGCTCGATCCAATTCGCGGCCGTGATGAAGGGCATGCCGCTGAAGATTCGGCAGGTGAGCGCGGCGTATAGCGGCGATCAGGCGGCCGCCGGGCCGGTGGGCGATCAAAACGCAGCGTGTGTCGATTCGGAGTTGTCGGTATTGGCGTTGAACTCGCACCAGATTTCGGGCGCGACATCCAATCCCTATTTCAAAAGTTTTCGCGGAATTC